>JANMAN010000367.1:0-4175 GCA_031359885.1 Tardiphaga sp.
TCTCGACCTCGCAGACTGCCTGAACAAGATGGGCGCGCGCGTCTCCGGCGCAGGTACGCCGCGCATTGTCATCGAAGGCGTCAGCAAGCTTCATGGCGCGCGGCACACCGTGCTCCCTGACCGCATCGAGACCGGCACCTATGCGATGGCGGTGGCGATGACCGGCGGCGATGTGCAGCTGGCCGGCGCGCGCCCGGAACTGCTGCAATCCGCGCTCGATGTGCTGGTGCGCGCGGGCGTCACGATCACGCCGAACAACGAAGGCATTCGCGTTTCGCGCAACGGCGCGGGCATCAGCCCGGTCACCGTCGAGACCGCGCCGTTCCCCGGTTTCCCGACCGATCTGCAGGCGCAACTGATGGCGCTGATGGCCTGCGCGAAAGGCTCGTCGCACATCACCGAAACGATTTTTGAAAATCGGTTCATGCATGTTCAGGAACTAGCGCGCTTCGGCGCGCGTATTCATCTCGACGGCGAAACGGCGACGATCGACGGCATCGACAAGCTGCGCGGCGCGCCGGTCATGGCCACGGATTTGCGCGCCTCGGTGTCGCTGGTGATCGCCGGCCTCGTCGCGGAAGGCGAGACTATGGTCAATCGCGTCTACCATCTCGATCGTGGCTTCGAGCGTCTCGAAGACAAGCTTTCGGCCTGCGGTGCCACCATTGAGCGCATCAGCGGATAGTTTTTGATGAAAGGTCTGGCCGTGCCCGGACAACGCAAACTGATTGCCCTCGACCCGGATGACCTCGCGGTCATCTCGGCGCATGTCCTGGAAGCCAATGTGCGCGCTGGCGACATCATCTGGCAGCAGAGCGAGAAACGGCTCGTGATCGGGCTGAGCCGGCTCGACTGGAATAAGGTGCTGCTCGCGAACCAGCAACAAGCCGCACCGGAGCCGCAACGGACGATGTCCGCCCTGCGGTTCGACCGCGTGCTGTCGTGCAAGTCCCGCAACATCGACATTGATGCGCTGGATCGGGCGCTGGAATTGCTCGGCATCGAGTTCTATCCGGGAGAGGCTCCCGGCGGTGCCGCGATGTTGATTTTTGCCGATGGCGGCGCATTGCGGCTGGACCTCGAATGCCTCGAATGCGAACTGGCCGACCTCGGCGAGGACGATCTCGGCGCGGAGTCGCAAGCGGGAGTTTAGCCGTAGGGTGGGCAAAGGCGCGCTTGCGCCGTGCCCACCATCTGCGATCGTCGGGGGCACGGCTCTCCGACGACGAAGGCGTCGTCCGGGCGCCTTTGCGAACCCGACGCATCAACCCACTTCCCCGCCATTGAGCCGAAGCGGTTTCCCCTCTAAAACCGGCCGACTTTCAAGCCCGCCGGAAATCCGCAATGCCCGTTCGTCTCGACAATTCCAACGCCGATTTCGCGGCAGGCTTTGCAGCCTTGCTCGCTATGAAGCGCGAGGTGGCGGCCGACATCGAAGCGGCGACGCGAAAAATCGTCGACGACGTGGCGGCGCGTGGTGATGCGGCGTTGCTCGAAACGACGGCCAAATTCGATCGGTTGAACCTGACCGCCTCGCAACTGCGCGTGACGCCGGACGAAATCGAGGCCGCGGTCGAAGCCTGCGATCCGGCCACCATCGATGCGCTCACCTTCGCGCGCGACCGCATCGAGGTTTTTCATCAGCGTCAATTGCCGAAGGACGAGCGCTTCACCGATGCGCTGGGCGTCGAACTCGGCTGGCGCTGGAGTGCGATCGAAGCGGTCGGGCTTTATGTGCCCGGCGGCACCGCGGCCTACCCCTCATCCGTGCTGATGAACGCCGTGCCGGCGCGCGTCGCCGGCGTGCCGCGCGTGGTGATGGTGGTGCCGTCGCCGGACGGCAAGCTCAATCCGCTGGTGCTGGCGGCCGCGAAACTCGGCGGCGTCTCTGAAATCTACCGCGTCGGCGGCGCGCAGGCCGTTGCGGCGCTGGCACATGGCACGGACACGATCGCGCCGGTCGCCAAGATCGTCGGTCCCGGCAATGCCTATGTCGCCGCTGCCAAACGCCAGGTGTTCGGCAAAGTCGGCATCGACATGATCGCCGGCCCGTCGGAGGTGCTCGTCATCGCCGACGACACCGGAAACCCCGACTGGATCGCGGCGGATCTGCTGGCGCAGGCCGAACACGACGCCAACGCGCAGTCGATTTTCATCACCGACAGCGCCGACCTTGCGGAACAGGTCGCGCGCGCCGTCGAAACGCAATTGGCGACCTTGCCGCGCGCGACGATCGCGCGGGCGTCGTGGCAGCAGTTCGGTGCGATCATTCTGGTCAAGGCGATCGGAGATTCCGTCGCCTTGGCCGATGCCATCGCTGCCGAGCATCTCGAAATCATCACCGCCGATGCCGATGCGTTGGCGGCGAAAATCCGCAACGCCGGCGCGATCTTTCTGGGCAGCCATACGCCCGAGGCGATCGGCGATTATGTCGGCGGCTCGAACCATGTGCTGCCGACGGCGCGTTCGGCGCGGTTCTCGTCCGGCCTCGGCGTGCTTGACTTCATGAAGCGAACGTCGATCCTAAGGTGCGGACCGGACCAGTTGCGCGCATTGGGACCGGCGGCGATGACCTTGGGCAAGGCCGAAGGCCTGGATGCCCATGCGCGGTCGGTCGGGATACGTCTCAACTTACAATGAGCAATTCCACACCAGGGGACGACACCAACAATCGCATCGTGGCGGTGACGCTCGACGAGGAGTCGATCGGCCGTTCCGGGCCCGACATCGAACACGAGCGCGCGATCGCGATCTACGATCTGGTCGAGGCCAATGTGTTCGCGCCGGAGGGCGCGGAGGGCGGACCCTACGCGCTGCATCTCGGCATCACCGGCAATCGCCTGATGTTCGACATCCGCCGCGAAGACGGCACGCCGGTGGTCGCGCATCTGTTATCGCTGACGCCGTTTCGCCGAATCGTGAAGGATTATTTCATGATCTGCGACAGCTATTATCAGGCCATCCGGACCGCGACGCCTGACAAGATCGAGGCGATCGACATGGGCCGACGCGGCATCCACGACGAGGGATCGCGCACGCTGATGGAGCGGCTGTCGGGCAAAGTCCGCGTCGATTTCGAGACCTCGCGGCGGCTGTTCACGTTGATCTCCGTGCTTCATTGGAAGGGGTGATCATTTGGAGTCGCCGCCTCGCGCCCGCACGCCGCAGGCGGTGCTGTTCGCCTGCGGCCAAAATTCCGTGCGTTCGCCGATGGCGCAAAGCCTGTTGCAGAAAATGTTTCCGCAGGCGCTCTATGTGAAATCCGCCGGCGTCAAGAAAGGCGAACTCGATCCTTTCGCGGTGGCCGTGATGGCGGAACTGGGTCAGGACATTTCCAAGCACCGCCCTATGACGTTCGAAGACCTCGACGATTGGGAGGGGCTGAATTTCGATCTCATCATTTCGCTGTCGCCCGAGGCGCATCACAAGGCATTGGAACTGACGCGGACGATGGCCGTCGATGTCGAATACTGGCCGACGCACGATCCGACCAACACGGAAGGCAACCGCGACCAGAAGCTGGAAGCCTATCGCGAGGTCTGCGACGGACTGGCGTTGCGCATCCGCAAACGATTCGCCAAAGGTGGCGCTGCGAGCGGGTGACGTCGCGCCCTGCGCGGCGGTTGTCGCGCCCCGTGGCTTCCGATAGGTTCCGCGCGCTTTCTTCTGGGATTGATTTATCAGCATGCTCGGCCGCACCAAACTCGTTCTCGCTTCCGGTTCGCCACGGCGCGTGAGCCTGCTGAATCAAGCCGGCATCGAGCCCGACGCGCTGCGTCCGGCCGATATCGACGAAACGCCGACGCGGGGCGAGTTGCCACGCGCCTGCGCCAATCGGCTCGCCCGCGCCAAGGCCGAGGCGGCGTTGAAATCGATCCAGATTGACGACGATTTGCGCGGCGCCTATCTGCTCGCGGCCGATACGGTGGTCGCGGTCGGCCGTCGCATTCTGCCGAAGGCGGAGTTGGTGGACGAAGCGTCGCAATGCCTGCGGCTGCTGTCGGGCCGCAACCACCGCGTTTATACGTCGGTGTGCTTGGTGACGCCGAAGGGCAGCTTCCGCCAACGCCTGATCGAGACCCGCGTGCGCTTCAAGCGGCTCAGCGAAGACGACATCCAGGCCTATATCGGTTCCGGCGAATGGCGCGGCAAAGCCGGCGGCTACGCCGTGCAGG
>JANMAN010000369.1:0-4542 GCA_031359885.1 Tardiphaga sp.
TTGATGTGAGTGAGACTCTGGTAATGTCAGCCGACACGTCAGACGCTCAGCCGAACAATCCGAGTCAGATATTCCCTTGCAAAGCATCCAATTTATTCTGAATGGCGAAGACACGACCGTCGAATGCGATCCAGATCGCTCGCTGCTGGATGTGCTCCGAGGCCCCTTGGAAATGATCGGCGCACATTACGGCTGCGGTGCCGGCGAATGCGGCGCATGCATCGTCCTCGTCGAGAATCGCGCTTTGGCATCTTGCGATACGCCGCTGTGGTCCGTGGCCGGCAAGCATGTGACGACCATCGAGGGGTTGGGGAACGCGCAGCAGCCGCATCCGCTGCAGCGCGCATTCATCGCCGAACAGGCGATGCAATGCGGCTATTGCGTTCCCGGCATCATGATGAGCGCAGCGGCTTTACTGAAGCAAAATCCTGATCCGACCGATGCGGATGTGAGAGCGGCGCTGGACCGCAATCTGTGCCGCTGCGGAGCACACAATCGAATGGTGCGCGCGGTCTTGCGTGCAGCGGCGGATATGGCGACGCCATGACGCAGGCTCTGCCGTTCAGCCTCACGTCAAACCGGCAGTTGTCGTCCTGGATCCGGTTTTCCGCCGACGGGACTGTCGTCGTGACGCCCGGCAAGGTCGAGATCGGGCAAGGCATCGTCACCGCGCTGGCGCAGATCGCCGCCGACGAACTCGACGTCGATCTCGCGCGCGTCCGAATGCAGCCGGCGACGACGGCGAGCAGCCCCAACGAAGGCGTCACCTCCGGGAGCCTGTCCGTACAGCACTCCGGTCTCGCTATTCGTCACGTTTCCGCGCAGATCAGACGCATGTTTCTGAGCGCAGCCGCGGACCGTCTCGGCGTTGCGTTCGACACGCTCGCTATCGCGGATGGCGTCATCTCCGGACCTGGCAATTTGCAGACGAGTTACTGGGAACTTGCGGACGACGTGTCTCTCGACCGTCCCGCGGCGGGGGACGTGACCCCGAAATCGTCTGCGACACGCAGCCTGACGGGGCATTCGGCGGAACGCCTGGATATTCCCGACAAGGTGTTCGCGCGACGCCGCTTCATTCACGACCAGACATGGCCGGGCTTGTTGCACGGCCGGGTGCTGCGCTCGGACAAAGCATCCGCCGAGCTTTTGCGTTTGGAGGACGGACACGCACGCGCGATCGACGGCCTGATCGCAATCGTTCGTGACGGGAACTTCGCAGGCGTCGTCAGCGAAACGGAAAACGGTGCGCAGACAGCGCTTACGGCCTTGCGCAAGGGGGCCGCATGGACAACGCTCGAAACGCTGCCTGATGAGCACGCGCTGACGGATTGGATGAAAAGCCAGCCGCTCGAATCGACGCTCATCGACAGAAAATCGACGTCTCCCGCGGGGCAGACGGCCCGCACCGTGCGGCGACAATATACGCGGCCGTTCATTGCCCATGCGTCGATCGGTCCGTCCTGCGCAGTTGCGCAGTGGACGACCGAAACGAGCGTCCATGTCTGGACGCATAGCCAGGGCGTCTATCTGTTGCGCGCCGATCTCGCCATCGTGCTCGGTCTGCCGGTCGAGAGCGTGGTGGTCGAACATCTCGAAGGCGCCGGTTGCTACGGCCATAACGGCGCAGACGATGTCGCGCTTGATGCGGTCCTGCTGGCAAAGGCTTCGGACGGCCGCCCGGTGCGCGTGCAGTGGTCGCGCGAAGATGAGATGACGCATGCGCCTTTCGGTGCGGCGATGGTCGTCGAGATCGATGCCGATCTGGACGATCAAAACGAAATTGTCGACTGGCGACATCGTATCTGGGGTAACGGCCATGTCGCGCGTCCCGGCCGCAGCGATCTGCCGGCGCTGCTCGCGGCCAGCGAACTGGACAAGCCGTTTCCGCGATATATTGCGACCAATATTCCACAGGCTGCCGGCGGCGGCGCGGATCGCAATGCGATTCCGCTTTACGATTTTCCGAGTTGGCAAATCGATTGCCACCGCGTGCTGACGATGCCGGTGCGGACATCCGCGCTACGCACGTTGGGCGCGCACGGCAATATTTTTGCGATCGAATCCTTTCTCGACGAGATCGCATGCGAGCGCGGCGAAGACCCTGTTGCGTTTCGACTGCGCCATCTGTTGGACCCACGAGCGCGTGACGTAATTGAATCGGTCGCAAGACGCGCGAATTGGAAGCCCGACAAGGTTGAAGGCATCGGCTACGGTATCGGCTTCGCGCGATATAAGAACACCGGCGCCTATTGCGCCGTGATTGCGGAGGTCGAGGGCGCCGAGGATGTTAGGGTCAGGCGGTTGACGATCGCAGTCGATGTCGGCGAGGCGATCAACCCTGACGGCGTGATCAACCAGATCGAGGGCGGTGCGATCCAAGCCACGAGCTGGGCGCTGAAGGAGCAGGTGCGGTTCGATCGCAACCGCGTGACCAGCAACGATTGGTCGTCCTACCCCATCCTCCGTTTCAGCGAAGTCCCGGACGTTCAGGTCGAGATCGTCCCGCGTCCCGAGATGTCTCCGCTCGGGGCGGGCGAAGCCGCGCACGGCCCGGTCACGGCCGCCATCGCCAATGCGGTGTTCGATGCGATCGGCGTCCGCGTGCGACACCTTCCGATGACGCGCGACAATCTCATCGCTGCGATGGAGTAGATGTCTTCAAAGCGAGGACGGTATTTTGAACAGCCGGCTGGCATTGCCGAACATCAGTTTATGCTTGTCGGCATCCGATAGCGTCTTTGACGTCATGACTAGCCCGACCGGATCGGGGTCTCCCATGTCGAAGGGATAGTCCGATCCCATCATCACGCGATCGACGCCGACTGCGGCGACAAGCGTCTCGACCAGTTCGGTGGAAAACACGCAGGTGTCGAACCACAGCCGCTTGAGATAGCTCGACGGCGCATCGGCCGTCAGGCGGCGCACCTCGGGGCGAACCTTCCAGGCATGATCCATCCGGCCGGTATAAAACGGCAGGAAGCCGCCGCCATGAGCGATCACGACATCGAGGTTCGGATGCCGATCAAGCACGCCGCCCATGATGAAGTGCGAAATGGCGATGGCTTCCTCGACCGGTTGGCCGAGGCTGTTGACCATGAAGAAGTCGCCGAGCCGTTGGCCATGCGAAAAGCCGAGCGGGTGCACGAACAGCGGCACGCGCAGGCTCGCAAGCCGCGCATAGAGCGGATCGAACGAGGCATCCGACAGCTCGAGGCCTTCGACGCGGGTGTCGATCTGGAAACCGCGCAAGCCAAGATGCTCGACGGCATGCACGGCTTCGTCGATGGCGCGCGCCGGAAACCGCATCGGCAGCGTGCCCATGCCGGCAAAATGTGTGGGGTCTTCCGCGACCAACGCCGCGACGTCCTCGTTCTGAACCCGCGACAGCGCGACCTGCAAATCCTCGTCGGCCCAATAGTGCTGCTGCGCCGGCGCGGGCGCGATCACTTGGACATCGACGCCCATGCGCTGCATCACGTCGCGGCGCGCACCGATGTCGAGCATCAATCGCGGCAACAGCTTACCCTGTTCGGCGTCGGTCGCGCGACTGTCCGGCGACATGTCGCGTCGGTAGGGATTGCTCATCGGATCATGATGGCCGGCGACGAGCGGATCGACGCGCTTGCTCAGCGCATGGGTGTGCATATCGATAACGGGCATGCGGCTCACTTTGTTGATGTCACTGGACGCCGAGCCGTTGGAACAACAGATCGGTCTGCTGGCTCAATTCTTTCGCGTCGCCCTGATGGACGACCTGCCCCGTTTCTAAAATGTAGACACGGTCGGCAACGGCGAGCGCGCTGTAGAGATTCTGTTCGACCAGCAGGATCGACAGACCTTCGCGCTTGAGATCGAGGATGATGTCTTCGAGATGCTGCACCATGACCGGCGCCAAACCTTCGGACGGTTCGTCCATCAGGATCAGATCCGGATCGATCATCAATGCACGCCCGACCGCGAGCATGCCGCGCTCGCCGCCGGACAATTGTCCGCCGCGGTGATGCCGGCGCTCGGCCAAGCGCGGGAAAATTCCGAACACGCGATCGACGGTCCAGCCGTCCTTGGCGCGCAAGCTTTTCAGCATGGTCAGATGCTCGGTCACGGTGAGCGACGGAAACAGCCGCCGCCCCTGCGGCACGATTGCGATTTTACGCGCGGCGATGTCGTGCGGACGGAGCCCGACGAGGCTCTCGCCCCGCCACGTAATCGTACCGGATCGGATCTGCGGCGGCGTCAATCCCATGATCGAGCGAATGAACGTCGTCTTGCCCATGCCGTTACGGCCGAGCAAGGCCACGATCTCGCCTTTGCCGACATCGAGCAACACGCCGCGAATGACGATCGCCTCGCCATAGCCGCTGTGCAGATCTCTGACCTCAAGCATGACGCGGCTTCCCGAGATATACGTCCTGCACCAGCTTATTGCGGCGGAAGCCGTCCGGCGGTTCTTCGACGAGAATGCGGCCCACGAACAGGCAAGTCACATAGTCGACCACCCCGAGCGCCAGATCCATGTCGTGCTCGAACAAGATCACGGTG
>JANMAN010000379.1:0-3495 GCA_031359885.1 Tardiphaga sp.
CGGGCGCGAGCGTTGCGTGCAAATCCGAAAAGCCACGGAGCCGCCAGCGATGCAACGCCGCCCGCTGCCTCAATAGCCCGCTGTAGACCTTGATCTCGCATCGACGAACCGATTTCACTACTGGTGCCTTCAAATAAGGCACCTTGTGAACTAGACCTATTCTAGTTCTAGGGTGTGTACCATAGGCTCGTCCTATGTCTTCCAAACATTTGTCTAAACCCTTGGTTTTGCAGACCCATGGCGTCGTTGCGGCTGCTGCATCGCACTCGGTTCCAATAGGGACCCATCTAATCTGCCTTCATTTGCAACAGCCTGATGAACAAGATCCTCTGGTAGCCACGTCGGGGCACCATCACCCTCGGACTGCACCGACGCATCCGCAAGTTTTGGCATCGCATGTTGCGTTGCAACAATTTCTAATGTGATGTCGGGCGGAGCGGGTGCGTCATTATGATGCAAGGTCGGGATTGCTTGCGCATCCGGCGCCGCCGCTTCGTCGGGCGACCCGCCGCTCATGATCTGCAGGACCATTTTTGCGATGTCCGTCCCGGCAGCGAGCTCGCTGTTTCCGGGAACCCCGCCCGGCGTATTCCAATCATAGGCGTAGTCGAGCGCTGGATTGACGTAGTTGCGAATCGCGGGGTCCAGCGCCCATGATTTTCGCAGAGCCGCATTTTTCACGCTCTCCGGCACGCCCTTGCGCAAGAAGCCGGTGATGTCGGTGGTTTCCGTAAGATCCTCAAGTTTCGGCAGGCTTGAAAGATCGAACTCCTCCTCGGT
Organism: Tardiphaga sp.; assembly: GCA_031359885.1. GTDB lineage: Bacteria > Pseudomonadota > Alphaproteobacteria > Rhizobiales > Xanthobacteraceae > Tardiphaga. The sequence continues at coordinate 781 of JANMAN010000379.1, forward strand.
ATCGCTCTCGGCAATGGCTGGCGAAGCTTTCGCCTCTTGATCGGCTTGTGCGGCGGCATCGTCGGCGTCCGGCAGCTTCGCCTCGCGCTTGCGTTGCGACCAGCGTGACAAAAAGCTCCTGTCGGTCTCGTTCTCATCGCTCATGCGCCGTCATTCCGTCTGCGCGATGGACCGCCGCCCTTTCGCGGATCGAGATCCGCCCGATCCCGCTTGCGCTTGTGAAACACCTGTTCAACATGGAATTCATCGACGAAGGCCGCGATCCACGACGCGATATCCGGTGGCATCGGAACGGTGCCTATGACGTCGGTGCCGCTCTCGAACATCGCTTCACCCTCGGTCGGATCGGCAGTCACTTTCGTCAATTCAAGCTCCGAACCACCGTCCTGACGCCGAAGCGCGACCCATATCAGGGGGGCGCCATCGGCGAGATTGTCTCGGTAATTCGCGGTATCGGTACTGAACAGATCGATGCTCGCGCAGCCGGCATAATACAGTGTCGCATCGGCTTCTTGGGACAGCACGGTCCATGGCGCCGTCGCCGGCACCTGCTCGAGAATTGTCACCGGCGACCACATATGGTCGATCCAGGGGTTGTCGATCGCGCGGCGGCGCAGCACGACGCCGACTTCGCGAGATAGCTCGGTTGTCATCGCCGGCACTCCTGTTGGCAAGCTCACGCGACGTTCGACTCTGCCATGAGCGGCAGGCCCGCGACCAGATTTTGTGGTTTCAGACGCACCACCTTGTCCGCATCCATCGCCAGAATGAGATAGATCGGTTTGGTCCCGACGCGCGGATCGATAAAATGCGCGTCGTCAAAGGTCAGGAGCATCAGGGCGACAATTCGATCGGCTGCATTCGCAACTGGTGAGTCACCATTCCACAGCGCGTTGCCGATCCGGGTGCTTTCACTGTCGAGGCCGACAAACCATCGCCAATCGCTGTCCTCGATCGACGCTACAGTCTCGGCCTTCACGGCGACACCGAGAAGATGCGCGATCCAGCGTTCAATGACGCGGCAGAGTCCGTCGCGCGCCTTGGGGTTGCCGCCGAGATTCATCGCCATAGCATGCGCATCCGACCGCGACCAGTACGTCCAGGCATTGTCGTCATCCATGACGTCCATTTCGCCGAAAGCCTGAGGCTGGAGCATCGCGGTCAGCGGCGACGCATGCCGCTCATGCTGGGCGTTATGCTGCGCCTCGACGACTTCGGCGTCCGCCAATAGCAGCGAGTTTTCGTGAGTCGTGGCTTTCTGACTGCGGTAGAACAGCTCCGCCGCGCGCAACACATAGGGATCCTCGCAACCCTCGAGCGCGTTGCGCAGGATCAGATGGCACAATTGCGAGAGAAAGATCGGCGGCAGGTCGCCCGCGCCCTTGCGGGCCAGCGACACATAGACGGCCTCGAGCGAAGGTGCTGCGAGAAGCCGATCGCGAAAAGCCATCATGAACGTCCAGTTCTCGCGCGCGTCGGCATCGGCGATTGCCGAGATATCCACTTGCGAAACCGGCCGCAGCGGATTGGCCATCAGGCCGGCATGCAGCGTGCGCTCGGCATCGCAGGCGTCGTGGGGCGGCATCAATTCCGGCCGCGCGAGATACGCCATGATCAGTTCTGGTGTCGCGATCAACCCGCCATGATCGGCACGGCGCGTCAGGTGGTGGCCCGACGCGACCCAAAATTCTCTCATGTCCGATCCACCTTGATACGATTTGTCTTGTCCAATCCGAAAAGATCGACCTCTTCGGCCGGCTCGTCGCCTTCGACCTTGTGAAAGGTAAAGGCGGGGGCGTGGCTGTGCAATCGATCTGCACCCGGCTCGCTTAGACGCGGCTTCAGTGTGCGGAAGCGCTCGTGGATCTCGCCGTTCTCGACGATCCGTTGCACGGCCAGGATCGTCTGCGGCGGGTGATCGCACAGCGACGACGCAAATGCGACTTCCTCCCCGGCCGCAGCGCGCGCGGCCTCGATATCCGGCGCGCCGAATTTCGCCATGAGTTGCGCCGAAAGCCGATCGATGACGGACAGCCTTTCGATCTCCGTCGCTTCGGTGACGACGGCCAGGGTGGACCAGCCGAGACTATCGATGCCGAGAAAACCCGATCGCAACGCAACACGCTGCTTCTGACCAAGCGCCGCGAGATCACGCTCCCAGAACACGAACGCGCCCGACACGGCCCACTCGCCGGGCTCGGCGGCCCGCTCGAACACGAACGTGTCCGACGGATCGAGCCGCACCGTGCGCGGAAGTTTCAGCATCCGCCTTACGCCAGTTTCGGAGCGCGATACGCCGCATCGTACCACGCCACCTTGGCGAGCGCTGCGACGAGATCATTCCGCGCTGGTGCACCTTTCGACGCGGGGCCCCTGACGAGGAGATCGCCATTGATGTCGATTCCCCGCTCGTCGGCATTCTCCTTGGAAAGCCGATCCAGATAGTTTTGGGCCACCGGATCGAAGCCGCGCTCGTTCCATTGATCGAATGCGGTCATGAGATGGCGGGCGAAGCTTCCGATGATCGCTTCCGTCTCGACCATCTCAAATCCCTCGTTCAGCAGCGCCACCCCGCTCGCCGCCTCGATTTCCCCAATATGAGCCATGTCCGCCGCGCGCAAAATGACTCCGAACACCAGCCATTCCGGCACATTCGTTTCGCCACAATCCGCCGGCCAGCCGAGCCGCGCACCACCCAGCAAGCCGCCATCGAAC
>JANMAN010000399.1:0-1778 GCA_031359885.1 Tardiphaga sp.
CGCAAGAGCGCTAACAAACAAGCACCTCAGGATGACGTTGTGCCTTGTGGTCTCTAACCCAACACCCTCACTGGGTTTCCATCGATCCACGCCTGAATGCCTTCGATCGTCTCCGCATAAATCCGCGCATAATTCTCGCGCGTGACGTAACCCAGATGCGGCGTCAGCACGACATTGTCGAGCTTGCGGATCGGGTGATCGACCGGCAGCGGTTCGACTGAAAACGTATCGAGCCCGGCGCCCGCAATTGTCTTCTGCTGCAAGGCTTTCAGCAACGCGTCTTCATCGACGATCGGTCCACGCGCGGTGTTGATGAGATAGGCCGTTGGCTTCATGCGGGCGATGTCGTCAGCCCCCACGAGCCCGCGCGAGCGGTCGCTGAGCACCAGATGAATGGTGATGACGTCCGACGTTGCGAACAACTCGTCTTTGGTCGCGTAATCAACGCCGGCTTTGTCGCAGGCTTCTTGCGTGAGATTGCTGCTCCAAGCGATCGTGCGCATGCCCAGCGCCTTGCCGATCGCCGCCATTTGCGTACCGAGCTTGCCGAGACCGACGATGCCCAGCGTCTTGCCTGAAACATCTTCGCCCAGCGAAATCTGCCACGCGTGGCCCGCTTTCATCCGCGCATTTTCGAAGCCGATTTTTCGCGTCAATTCCAGCATCAGTCCGGTGGCGATTCCAGTCGTGGGATTGCCGACCATTGCCGTGCCGCACACGACGACGTTGTGATCTTTCGCCGCTGCGAGATCGATCGCGGCGTTGCGCATGCCCGAGGTGATGAGCAGTTTCAGATCGGGAAGTGCTTCGAATAGCGCGCGCGGAAACGGCGTGCGTTCCCGCATGGCGCAGACAATGTCGAAGCCGGCAAGCGCGCCGGCGGCATCCTCCATCGACGCGAAGGGATCGGTGAATGTTGTCGTCTCGATACGATCCGCCAGCACGGACCAGTCGGCAAGCGTCAGGGCCACGTTTTGATAGTCGTCGAGAATTGCGCAACGCAATCTTGTCATGTCACGTCCATTGCCGGAGGGGCAGCTTGAGGAAAGCCGCAAATCGTCCGCAATGTCTCGCGCGCTATCGCAATCAGCGCAAGCCCGTCAGTTATTCCTGGTGGGCGGTCGAATTCTTGTCCCGACAAGCAGGGCCGGGGCCGCGCATATAATGCATTTCGGGACGATACGGATCGAACGCCGCGACGATGAAGTCGCGAAAGAAATCCGCGATTTCGCGCAACAATCCCGGTTCGGAAACGACGCCTGCGGATTGAGGCGAAGCGGGGAGCTGTGCGGTGCTGACGGTCGCCATCGTTGGCCTGCTGAGGTTCGCATGTGGCGCTGGATGCGCCGCTGTTGATCGCCTGAGCAGTCTTGGCGGAAGTGATTAAAATGCGGTTTGAATTGTATCGAAAGCGCCGCAGTCCAGCGAATGCGCGGATTAGGCTTTCCAATTCGTGAATGGCCCGGTTGCCCTTTGCGGGCGGCCTCGCTACATCAGCGGCAACCCAATTCCCACATTCACGGCTTCAGGATTTCCGATGGCGCGGCAGTTCATCTATTTCATGCAGGGTCTGACGAAGGCATATCCCACCCGTAAGGTGCTGGATAACGTCCATTTGTCGTTTTATCCGGATGCCAAGATCGGTGTGCTCGGCGTCAACGGCTCCGGCAAATCCACGCTTTTGAAGATCATGGCCGGGCTCGACAAGGAGTTTAACGGCGAGGCTTGGGTCGCCGAGGGCGCGCGCGTCGGCTATCTCGAGCAGGAGCCGCAGCTCG
>JANMAN010000411.1:0-6891 GCA_031359885.1 Tardiphaga sp.
CCGGCGCGCGCTGGGGCTCCGCGTGTAAAAACCTTGCCGGCCGGGCCGCGCGGCCGACGCCGCGGCCGCACAACCCGCCCCGGGCGAACACGACTCGGTGGTGCCGATGAAGATCAAGCGGCGGCAATCGCGCGGTTGATCTCAGGGCTTCCAACTTCGTCATTGCGAGCCAGATGAGTGTCGGCGGTTTCGCCGGCACTCATCTGAGCGAAGCAATCCAGCTCTTTCTAAAGAAGACTGGATTGCTTCGTCGCGGCGTTCCTCGAAGGCGAGGAACTTGCTTCTCGCAATGACAAACAGCTTGGCGCGTCGGCCGAAATCGACTTTGAAACGACGTCCCATATTTCCGCCTCATCGATGACGTTTGAACAGCCATGATCCTTACCCGCTTAATGTCGTTATTCGCCCTGCTTCTGGCCGTGCTGGCCGCCGTGCCCGAACCGGCGTCGGCGCAGACGGACGGCGCGCTCCAAATCTCGTGGGAAGTCCGCAACCGGTTCCGGATGTTTCGCGAGGAGCGCGACTTTCAGCTTCACGTCGATAGCCAGCGCAATCGATCGGTCCTCGAATCCGAACAGGCGCTCGGCACCCAAAGCGACGGCCGCGGCTGGGCGCGCAATACCGTCAATCGCCTATGCATTGATCTCGCCGGCCGCGTGACGGAGCCGTGCACCCGCGACGGCGTGAAGGAAAGCTATCTGACGCCGACCGAGCATGCGGTCACTGCGCGGCTGGCCGGCGCTGTACCCGTGGGCGCGGTTTGCGCCTGGTCGTTCGACGACGGCGAAGGCGAACCGCGTCAGCAAAGTCTAGATTGCAACGAGCCGATCAATCTGCGCGTCCGCTACGGTCGCTCGACGCAAGCCACGGTCGATGTGTCCAGCGCGGACGGCGCGCAGCAGGCGACGACGCAGATCGCGGTGCGGGACGTGTTCATCGCGGGCCTCGGCGACTCTATCGCGTCGGGCGAAGGCAATCCGGATCGCCCGATCGCTCTGTCCGACGAAGGTTTTTGTTTCCGCTCCTATGCTGGCGGTCCGACCGCGCAATTCTATCGCCCCAGCCGCGCCGGGTGGACCGGCAACCGCTCCTGCGAAAGCGGCGACGCCGGCAACGCGCTGGCCGTGTGGCAGCGCCAGAGCGCATTGTGGCTGAATGCAGCCTGCCATCGCTCGCTGTACAGTTACCAGACCAGAACGGCGCTCGCGCTTGCCGTGCAGTATCCGCACATCGCGGTCACCTATCTGCCGCTGGCCTGCACCGGCGCGACCATCGCCGACGGCTTGCTCGGATCGATGCGTGCGCGCGAATGCCTCGTCACCAAAACCACCGTCAATTGTCAGAGCAGCGTCAACGGACAGATCGCCGAATTGCGCGAAGCACTCGGTGCCGCGAAGAAACGTCAACCGACGCGTCGCCTCGATGCGTTGTTGCTGACGATCGGCGCCAACGACATCAACTTTTCGGGGCTCGTCGCCGACGTGATCGTGGACAACGCCGTCGAGCGCGCGCTGTTCAAGCGCTCCGGCGTAATCGGCTCCGCAGACGAGTCGCGTAGCTCGTTGGCGCGCGAGTTGCCGCAGGGCTTCGCGAAACTGCGCGAGGCGCTGAAGCCGCTGGTCGGGCCTGATTTGGCGCGCGTGATCTACACGTCCTACGCCAACCCGACATTGGCGAACAATGCGGCCTGCCCCGGCGGGCCCGCCGGCTTCGACGTGCACCCGTCGTTCTCCGCCGATCCGCAGCGCCTTGCAGCGGTGTCGACCTTCGTGCAGCGCGAATTTCTGCCGGCCGTGAAGGCGATGGCGCAATGCGCGGGCGGCGTGTTGTGCCGCGATCCCGCGCGCGACCGCATGACGCTCGTGGACGCGCATCAGGACGCGTTCGGCAACCGCGGCTTTTGCGCGCGCTCGCGCTCCGATCCGGAATTCGACCGGCAATGTTTTTCGGCCAAAGGCGACAGCTTCACCTCTGATCTGGTCGCCGCAGCCAATTCGCCGATGACGTGCGGCGCAGGGGCCAGCGAGTACCGCGCCTACCTGCCGCGCGGCCGATGGCTTCGCGACGCCAATGATAGCGACTTCGCGGCGATGACTTATCCGCAAGGCCTGCCGGCGGCGATCCAACCCGCCGACATTCACGATGCGACCTGGGGCGTGCTGTCGGCCGTCTATGGCGGCGCGGTGCACCCGACCGCCGAGGGCCACGCCGCGATGGCGGATGCGGCATTGCCCGCGCTCGCCGAGGTGCTGCGCCTGAACGCCGCCGACGGCGACGTCACGAGCGAGCCGCTCGCCGCCCCGCGATAGAGAGCTGGCGATAGATATCGAGACGCGAGATGAGCAAGGGCGGCAGCGCGCCCCTTCTCCCCGTTCTTACGGGGAGAAGGTCGGGATGAGGGGCTCTTTTCTCTAAGCCGCGCGGACCGTCGCCAGGAACGTCGCGACTTCTTCGTTGAGCATTTCGGCCTGCCGCGACAAATTCGACGACGAGTCCAGAACCTGCGCCGCGCCCGCACCGGTTTCCTCCGCCGCGCGAGCGACGCCGCCGATATTGTGCGAAACCTCGGCGGTCACGCCGGCGGTCTGCGCCATGGCATGCACGATTTCGCGCGTCGCGGCGCCCTGCTGTTCGACCGCTGCGGAGATCGCCGCCGACGTATCGTCGATCACGCGAATGGTATCCGAGATGCCGCGAATGGCCGTGACCGCTTTGCCCGTGGTCGCTTGGATGCCGGCGATCTGCTGGCCGATGTCCGAGGTCGCTTTCGCGGTCTGCTCGGCGAGCATCTTGACCTCTTGCGCGACGACAGCGAATCCCCGCCCGGCCTCGCCGGCGCGCGCGGCTTCGATCGTCGCATTGAGCGCGAGCAGGTTGGTCTGCGAAGCGATGCCCGAAATCAATTCGACGATCGCGCCGATCTGCGAGGTGGCTTCCGTCAGATCGGACATGATCTTCGCGGTCGCATCGGCTTCGCCCACCGCCGCACGCGATTTCTGCGTCGAGAGTTCGACCTGACGGCCGATCTCGTTGACCGATGCGCCGAGCTCCTCTGCAGAACTTGCGACCGTCGTCACGTTCGCCCCGGCCTGTTCGGACGCCGCCGACACCGCCGTCGATTGCGCGGACGTTTCCTGCGCCGACGCCGTGAGCTGTTGCGCAGTCGCCTGCAATTCGGTGGACGCCTGCGACACGATCTTGACGACGCCGCCGACCGAATTTTCGAAGCGTTCCGCCAACGCCAGCATGGCCTGTTTGCGTTCGATCACGGCCGCAGCCTCGCGCTCCAGTTCGGTCTGCGCAAGCTTTGCGATACGCACCGCGTTTTCGTCGAAGGCGCGCGCCATGGCGCCAATCTCGTCGCCGCGCTCGGTCCCCGTAATGACGACGTTCGTTGCGCCGCGCGCGATCGCCGACATCGCGTCGGTGAGAGATTTGATCGGCTTCACCAGCGCGCGATTCATCAACAGCAGCGACAATCCGGCGATGACGATCATCGCCACGCCGCCGAGAATGATCGCCAATTGCGACGTGAAGGCCGCAGAGGCAGCAGACGCCGCGCGCGCGCCGAGCAGTTTGCTTTCTTCGTTGCCGATGTCGGCCGCCTTCGCGCGTAGCGCATCGAACGACGCCTTGCCGGCTCCGGAAATCTCGATCTGCCGCGCAGCATCGACGGTCTGCGGATTCTTCATCAGGGCGATCGCTTTCTGCGCGCCCGCCGTCCATTGCTTCGCACTGGTTTCGAACTCACCGAGGCGAACCTGTTGCGCGGTATTGTCGGATGTGAGCTCGCGCGTCGCCTTGAGATTTTCCGCGAACTTCGCAAGCCCGGCCTGGAACGGCTCGAGGAATTTCGGATCGCCCGCGAGCAAGAAACCACGCAAGCCGGTTTCTTGATTGACCATGTCGGCCACAGACGCATTCAGACGATCGAGCACCTCGTATGTATGGATGGTCATCGTCGAGGTCTGCTGAAGCGTGGACGTGCTCAACCAACTCACGACGGAAATCACGAGACTCGCAACGATCAGCACAGCAAAGGTCGAAGCAATTTTCAAAAGCACGCGCATGTCGTTCAACAGATTCATCGTCAAAACCTTTTCTCATATTCGTCGGCGAACACCGAACCTCCGATGCCGCGGAGCGCGATCTCGACAACGCGCGAATATGATGAACGACATCTTAAAAAGACGACGGTCTGACGAGGTCGTGATGGCTTTTTCGCCAGGTTTTGCAGCGGTTTCGACGCATCGGCGACGTTCGTGTCGCGCGCGGAATTGTGCGGTCACTCTGAGGATAATGACCTATCGCGGCGCTGTCCGAACCAGCGCTGCGTCGGGATCGACGATCGACCGATGGAGAGGCTCGAGAACTCTCGTCGACGACCCCGACTGGTTTTGATTTTTAGACCGCTCTCGCGTGTCTACTTCGCGGCCGGCGCAGGTGCGGCCGACTTCATCTTCGCGACCACTGGTGCGCGCGGCGCGGTGGCGGTCGTCGCCGGCGGCAGATATTTCGCAGCGACGATGGGATCGAGTTGCGCCACCGCATTGTCGGGCAAGCGTTGCCAGGTCTCGTCCTTGCCGAACAGCGAGATTCCCATGTAGCCGCGCATCGTCAGCGACTGGCCGTCCGGGCTGACGCTCATCTTGGCTTTGTAGATTTTTCCATCGCGCGGATCGAGCACGTTGCCGTCCTCGTATTTCAATCCGTCGCGCTTCATGTCGCGAATGAATGAAATGCCGAGCACCGGTTGGTTCTTGCGGTCATCGACGCATTTGCTGCACACGTCGTTGCTGGGTTCGCCGGGTCTCGGGAACGTGCGCGCGATCGCGCCTTCGTAAGCGCCGTTGCGATCGACGACGAGAAACCAAGCCACCGGCTTGCCGTCTTCGGTTTTCTGCCAAAGTCCGGCCGCGCTCGGCTCGGCCGCCCATAGCGGCTGCGCCGTCATCAACGTGACACTTGCCACCGCCGCGACAGCCCACTTCGCAAACATTCGTTTCGACGCTGATCGCATGGTCAAAAATCCCCGTGATCCGTAATTCCGATCAGCAAGGATTGCCCGCAGACTGTGGCCAATTCGCGGACTCTCTCAGTTCACGCCGAGCTTCTTCTGCAGGCTCGACGACGAGGTCGTGTACTGAAATACCAGCCGCTTGTCCGGATAGACGTAGCGATGAGCCTTTTGCGCCATCAGCGCGCCCTCATGGAAGCCGGATAGGATCAGCTTCAGCTTGCCGGGATAGGTGTTGATATCGCCGATCGCGAAGATGCCGGGGATGTTGGTCTCGAAGGCTTCGGTATCGACCGGCACGAGGTTGTTCTGCAAGGCCACGCCCCAATTCGCGACCGGGCCGAGCTTCATGGTCAGGCCGAAGAACGGCAGGATAGTATCGCAGGTGATCGGCGTCAGCGCGTTGTCGCTGCCCTTGATGACCGCGCCGGTCAGCTTGCCGTCCGCGCCCTGCAACTCGGTCACCTGACCGATTTTGAGGTCCATCTTGCCGTCCGCGACCAGCTTGCGCATCTGCTCGACGCTGTGGGGCGCAGCGCGGAAATCGTCGCGCCGGTGCAGCAGCGTCACCTTCTTGGCGATCGGATGCAGGTTCAGCGTCCAGTCGAGCGCGCTGTCGCCGCCGCCGACGATCAGCAGATCCTTGTCGCGGAACTGCTCCATCTTGCGGACGGCGTAGAATACCGAGGTGCCTTCATAGGCCTCGATGCCCGGCACCGGCGGCCGCTTCGGCTGGAACGAGCCGCCGCCTGCCGAGATCACGACCACCTTGGCTTCGAACACCTTGCCGGCGTCGGTGGTGCAGCGGAACAGCGGATCGCCGATCTTCTCGATTGTCTCGATCATCTCGTTGAGATGGAATTGCGGGTTGAACGGCTGGATCTGCTCCATTAACGCGTCGGTGAGGCCCTGCCCCGTCACCATCGGCAACGCCGGAATGTCGTAGATCGGCTTTTCCGGATACAGCTCCGCGCATTGGCCGCCGAGCTTGTCGAGGATGTCGACCAGATGCACCTTCATGTCGAGAAGGCCCAGTTCGAAGACGGCGAATAGTCCGCAGGGGCCAGCGCCAATGATCAGCACGTCGGTCTTGATCGCTTCGCTCATCTTTTGTGTGTCTCGCTCGCTCAGTCGGCTTCGGTCGCGGGCGTGTGTAGCCAACGGAGCCCATCGTGGAAAGCTGAAATTGGGCATCCGGCTTGCCCGGACGGTCCAAACCGGCTGTAACGGCTCGCAAATCTGGAGATCCGCCCGTGGCCGCCCCCATCCGCACCGACGTAGCGCCCCTCGACGCCCATCCCCATCGGCTGTCCGACAATGTCCGCTTCGCCGATCTGGACGTGAACCGCCACGTCAACAACGCGGTCTATTCGAGCTATTTCGAGACCAGCCGCGTGCTGCTGGTCGGTCAACCGGAGAACGGCCTGACGCCGGAGGGTCTGGGCTGGGTGCTGGCGCGGCTGGACATTAGCTTCCGCGCCGAGTTGCATTGGCCCGGCACCATCGAACTGGGCCTCGGCGTGCTGCGGCTGGGCCGCACGTCCGTGACGTTTTCGCAGGTGGTCTATTCGAAAGGCCGCTGCATGGCGTCCGCGCAAGCCACCACCGTGATGGTGGACAGCGCCAGCCGCAAGCCGACGCCGCTCCCGGAGGATGTCATCGCGGCATTCGGGAAATGGATGTTGCGCGACGGGTAGATGCCGCAGAACCGGGACCGTATCGAAGGCAGTCTCCGTCATGGTCCCGGCTCGCCCGCGCAGCGTAAGCACGCTGCACGGGGTCCGGGACAAGCAAGAAAGTTTACGCCTGCCGCTCGGGGGTTGCCACGACGAGGCCGTCGAGCGCGTCGGTGATCTTGATCTGGCACGACAGCC
>JANMAN010000424.1:0-1922 GCA_031359885.1 Tardiphaga sp.
CTTCAGAAAATCCGGCGTCGAGAATTCGCTTTCGCCGCGCGCCTTGCGCTGGGCGTTCAGCGCGGTGCGCAGGAACGTCATCGTCGCGACGCCGGGGATTTCGACCGGATATTGAAACGCGAGAAAGACGCCCTTCGCGGCGCGCACGTCGGGCGCCATGTCGAGCAGGTCTTCGCCCTTGAACAGGACTTCGCCGCCGGTCACTTCGTAACCCGGCTTGCCGGCGATGACATGAGACAGCGTCGATTTGCCGGAGCCGTTCGGGCCCATGATCGCATGGACCTCGCCGGCATTGACGGTCATCGTCAGCCCATGGAGAATCTCACGTTCCTCGACACGGACTTGCAGGTTCTTGACTTCGAGCAGAGCAGTCATTGTTCGTCCTTAGTTGATTTTGATCCTGAGGTACGAGCGCTTCTCTGCGCGAGCCTCGAAGGATCACCATTTTTCGATCCGCCTCATCTTTCGAGCCGCGCGATTTAGCGAACTGCTTCGCGTGCGCGGCTCTTAAGATGACGGCTCTTTATCCAACCGATCCCTCGAGCGAGATCGAAATCAACTTCTGCGCTTCCACCGCGAATTCCATCGGCAGCTGTTGCAGCACGTCCTTGACGAAGCCGTTGACGACGAGGCCGACGGCCTCTTCTTGGCTTAGTCCGCGTTGCACGCAGTAGAACAACACGTCCTCGGAAATCTTCGACGTCGTCGCTTCGTGCTCGAACAGCGCGCTCGTGTTCTTCGCCTCGATGTAAGGCACCGTATGCGCGCCGCATTGATCGCCGATCAAAAGCGAATCGCACGCCGTGAAGTTGCGCGCGCCGGTCGCTTTGCGATGCGCCGTAACCAGGCCGCGATAGGTGTTCTGCGATTTGCCGGCAGCGATACCCTTCGAGATAATGCGGCTCGTCGTGTTCTTGCCGAGATGAATCATCTTGGTGCCGGAATCGACCTGCTGGTATCCGTTTGAAATCGCGATCGAGTAAAACTCGCCGCGTGAATCGTCGCCACGCAGAATGCAGCTCGGATATTTCCAGGTGATCGCCGATCCGGTCTCGACCTGCGTCCAGGAGATCTTCGAACGGTCGCCACGGCAATCGCCACGCTTGGTGACGAAATTGTAGATGCCGCCCTTGCCTTCCGAGTTGCCCGGATACCAATTCTGCACGGTCGAATATTTGATCTCCGCGTCGTCATGCGTGACGAGCTCGACAACAGCGGCGTGCAACTGGTTTTCGTCGCGCTGCGGCGCGGTGCAGCCTTCGAGATAGCTGACGTAAGCGCCCTTGTCGGCGATGATCAGCGTGCGCTCGAACTGTCCGGTGTTGCGCTCGTTGATGCGGAAATACGTCGACAATTCCATCGGGCAGCGCACACCCGGCGGCACGTAGACAAACGAGCCGTCGGAGAACACCGCCGAATTCAAAGTCGCGTAGAAATTGTCCGAGGTCGGCACGACGGTGCCGAGATATTGGCGCACCAGATCGGGATGCTCGCGGATCGCTTCAGAGATCGGCATGAAGATCACGCCGGCCTGCTTCAGCTCTTTCTGAAAGGTCGTCGCGACCGACACCGAATCGAACACCGCATCCACCGCGATGCGGCGCTCGCCTAAATTATTTCCTTCGGAATCCTGCCGAACGACGCCTTCAAGGGCCTCGATCTCACGCAGGGGAATGCCGAGCTTCTTGTAAGTCTCGAGAATATCCGGATCGATTTCGTCGAGCGAGCCGATCGTCTTCTTCGGCTTCGGCGCGGAGTAATAATACAGATCCTGAAAATCGATCTTCGGATAATCGACGCGCGCCCAGGTCGGCTCGCGCCTGGTCAGCCAGCGGCGAAAGGCTTCAAGCCGCCATTCCAGCATCCAGGCCGGCACGTTCTTTTTCGCCGAGATGAAGCGGACAGTATCTTCGTTCAGGCCC
>JANMAN010000453.1:0-1953 GCA_031359885.1 Tardiphaga sp.
GGGCCGGTGCGCTCGCCGACGCGATCCAGTGCGCTCGACAAATTAATCTCGCAGCCGGGCGGAATCGCCAGCATGTCGAGCGACGCCGGCGTACCGCCCAGATTCAGGACGATGAGAAAGTCCTGCGTCGCGTCCTTGCGCCGGTAATGCAACACATCCCCGACCGCCGCGACATCGCTACTGGCGCCGCTGCTCAGCGCGGGCGAGCCATTGCGAAGCGTCAGCAGCGCGTGATACAGATTGAGTATCGACGATGGCTCGTCGCCCAAGCGTGCAACATTGACGTCAATCGCGGATGCTGGGATCGGCAGCCAGGGCTCGCCTGACGTGAAGCCGGCACCGGGCGTTACGTCCCATTGCATTGGTGTACGGCAGCCATCGCGGCCGACGCCGATGCCCGGCACATTTTTCTCGAACGGATCGCGCACCTGATGTGGTGCGATCGGCACCTGTTCCATGCCGATCTCGTCGCCGTAATAAAGCGTCGGCGTGCCGCGAAGTGTGAGGAGAAGCATCGCCGCGACGCGGGTCTGCGCCAAGCCGACGCGGCTTGCGATACGCGGCCGGTCATGATTGCCGAGGACCCAGTTCGGCCACGCACCGTCCGGCAGCAACCGCTCATAGCGCTGGATCATGTCCGCAATCACCTGAGCGTTCCACGGCGCCGACAGCAGCGAGAAATTGAACGGCAGTTGCGCGCCGTCGAGCTTCACGCCGTAGTAGGCAACCAGCCGCTCCAGCGGCAAATAGATTTCGCCGATCAAAAGCCGCTGATCGAATTCGTCGATCACGCGCCGCATCTCGGAAACGATCGCGAGCGTTTCCGGTTGGTCGGTCGTGTAACGCGGCAGCAGCGATTCATGCGGGGGACGGCCCGGCGCATAATCCGGATTAGGCGGGTTGTCGCGAAACTGATCGTCCTTGACGAGATGCCATAAGACATCGACACGGAAACCGTCGACGCCGCGCCGCAGCCAGAATCTCATCGTCTCGTAAATGGCGTCGCGCACCTGCGGGTTGCGCCAGTTCAGGTCGGGCTGCCGATCGAGAAAGGCGTGATAGAAATACTGCCCGGTCGCCTGATCGAATTGCCACGCGCTGCCGCCGAATTCCGACATCCAATTGGTCGGCGGGCCGCCGTTCGGCGCCGGATCGCGCCAGATGTACCAATCGCGTTTTGGATTGTCGCGCGAACGCCTGCTCTTGACGAACCACGGATGCACATCGGACGTATGATTCGGCACGAGATCGAGAATGATCTTCATCCCGCGCCGATGCACGGCGGTGACGAGCGCATCGAAATCCGCCAGCGTGCCGAACATCGGCTCGACATCGACATAATTGGAAATGTCGTAGCCGAAGTCTGCCATTGGCGACGGGAAGATTGGCGACAACCAGATCGCAGCAATGCCGAGCGATGAGATGTAGTCGAGATGGCTTTCGATTCCACGAAGATCGCCGATGCCGTCCCCGTCAGAGTCATGAAACGACCTCGGATAAATCTGGTAGATCGCGCCGCTTGCCCACCACGGAACATTGACGAGTTCGCTCACGATCACATCCTTAGGTCAGCAGTACACGACACGCTTCGGATAAGAGTCGTTCCGCCCGAAAGCAAGATCATCATCGCGTTGATGAACAGTGTCAGCGACGTCTAGCAACAAACACGCGCTGTCGGTCATTTCCATTTCGACATCGTCGAGCTCGTCGGCGTCGCATGGGGAACGTTTCACATGTTCAAAGATTGCAAAGTCTCTGTTTAACAATGAGGGACAAAATGAAACTTCTCAAAATCATTATCGTAGCGGGATCGATCGCTGCATCCGCTGCGGCTGTGGCGCAGAACGCACCCGCCAAGAGCGGTCCGGGAAACAACGCGGTCAACACCGAGCAGAAGAATTCCGATGCTCCCGTGGCCGGGCGCAATAGCTTCACCGAAGGGCAAGCGCAGAG
>JANMAN010000457.1:0-4249 GCA_031359885.1 Tardiphaga sp.
CCGCGGCAGGCCGAACCGCAATCCGTCGAACGAGGATTCCAGATTGGCGCCGCCCTTGGGACCGCGATGCACCGGCAAGCCTGCCGGCTTGTCGATCACCAGCATCAGCCCGTCGCGGTGAAGCACGCGGGCCTGGATCTCGTCGGGCGTCAGTTCGGGAACATCGATCAAGATCGGACGACTTTCGTTGAGCGGATATAACGGTTAGAGCAGGTGCTTAACATTCATCCTTCGAGGCTCGCCGCAAGTGCGGCTCGGCACCTCAGGATGACGCCGTCACCCTGAGGTGCCCCGAGCGAAGCGAGGGCCTCGAAGGGCGACGGCGTCGCAAGACGGCTCTAACGCATGAACGACACTCCCGAACAACCCAAATTGAGCTGGTGGACGCGTCTCACCAGTGGCCTGAAACGCACGTCGAGTTCGCTCGGGACGGCGGTCGTGGACCTCGTCACCAAGCGCAAGCTCGACCGCGCGATGCTCGACGACATCGAGGATGTGTTGCTGCGGGCCGATCTGGGCAGCGAGGTCGCGTCGCGGATTTCGGCGGCCGTCGGCCATGGTCGCTACGACAAGGCGATCTCGGCCGATGACGTAAAGGCCGTCGTCGCGACCGAGGTCGAGAAAGTATTGAGCGCGGTGGCCAAGCCGTTGGTGATCGACGCCGACAAGAAGCCGTTCGTCATTCTGATGGTCGGCGTCAACGGCTCCGGCAAGACCACCACTATCGGAAAGCTCGCGTCGAAATTCGCGGGCGAGGGCCGCAAGGTGATGCTCGCGGCCGGCGACACGTTTCGCGCCGCCGCGATCGAGCAGTTGAAGGTCTGGGGCGAGCGCACCAAATCGCCGGTTATCGCGGGTACGCAGGGTTCGGATTCCGCGAGCCTCGCCTTTACCGCGGTGACCGCCGCGAAAGCCGATGCGCGCGATGTGCTGCTGATCGATACGGCGGGCCGTCTTCAGAACAAAGCCGAACTGATGAACGAGTTGGACAAGGTGGTCCGTGTCATCCGCAAGGTCGATGACACTGCGCCGCATGCTGTGCTGCTGGTGCTCGATGCGACCGTGGGCCAGAATGCGCTGTCGCAGGTCGAGGCGTTTCACCGCGTCGCCGGTGTCACGGGGCTGGTGATGACGAAGCTCGACGGCACCGCGCGCGGCGGCATTCTCGTGGCGCTCGCTGAAAAGTTCAAACTGCCGGTGCATTTCATCGGCGTCGGCGAAGGCGTCGATGATCTCGCGCCGTTTACCGCGAAGGATTTCGCGCAGGCGATCGCGGGGATGGAAACGTAAGTGTTGCGTCATCGGAAGCCGTCATTGTCGGGCTTGACCCGGCAATCCATCGATTTTTGAGATGATGGATACGCGGGTCAAGCCCGCGTATGACAGCAGTCTTCAAAGCGAATGCCGCGAGCAACAAGGTGTCGAATGAATAAATCCCAGCCCCACCCGCTGTTCAAGCTCGCGACCGAGCTCGGGCCCCTGCTGGTGTTTTTTGTCGCCAACGCCAAAGGCAATCTGTTCATCGCCACCGGCGCCTTCATGGTCGCGGTGATCATTGCGATGATCGCGTCCTACGTCGTGACGAAGCACGTGCCGATCATGACGATCGTCACGGCGATCGTCGTCGTGGTGTTCGGCACGCTGACGCTGATCCTGCACGACGAAACCTTCATCAAGATGAAGCCGACGATCGTCTACATGCTGTTCGCAAGCGTGCTCGGCGGCGGATTGCTGTTCGGCAAATCCTTCATCCAGATCATGTTCGATCAGATGTTCAATCTGACGGCGCAGGGCTGGCGTATCCTCACCATGCGTTGGGCGGTGTGGTTCTTCGCGATGGCAGTGCTCAACGAGATCATCTGGCGCACGCAGACCACCGAGTTCTGGGTCGCGTTCAAGGTGTTCGGCATGGTGCCGCTGACGATGATCTTCGCGGTGACGCAGATGCCGCTGGTCAAGCGCTACTCCGAGCCGCCGGCGACGCTCGCGCAGAGCGAGGCCGATGCGGGGGATGTAGGGAAGTAGATTCCCGCAGCGATTCGTCGTTGCGAGAAGCCTTCGTTTCTCGACCTCGAGAAACGAAGGCGACGAAGCAACCCAGTCTTTCTTGAGTCATATGAAACTGGATTGCTTCGCTTTGGCGAAGCCGGCTGTCGCCGACGTCGCCCCGCTCGCAATGACGAAACTTATTTCTGCTTCGCGATGACCATGTCCTTGATCCCGGCATAGGTCTTCTCCGGAATGATGTTCTTCTGCGTCAGCTCGTCCTTGCCCTTATAGGGGCGGCCTTTGACGATCGCGGCCGAGTAGGCCTTGCCGATGCCCGGCAGTTCGGCGAGCTGGTCGGCCGTCGCCGAATTGAGGTCCATCAATTCCTTCTTCTCGGCTTTCGCCGGAGCCATCTTGCCGGCGGGCGCCATCTTGGAATCGGCGGGAGCGGCGGCCGGCGGGGCCATCTTCCCGCCGGTGGCGGGGGCGGCGGCCGGAGCCTGCGCCATGGTTGGCGCCGAAGCCATCAGGCCGAGCGCGAGGACGGCAGCGGAAAGCGAAGCAAGCGTGAAATGACGCATGGGTTTGTCCTCCAAGGACGGTTTGAAATCAGCGGTTCGAGTCGTTGCCCGAATAACGCGGAACAAAGCTAGCTGCGAATTCGTGGCGGCGAAATGGCCCCAGAATGAACGCGAGATAAAAGCCGAAAATTATTTTGACGAGCCCGCCGCGAGCGCCTTGTCGATCTCGCGCTTCAGCACGGCGTCGTAATTGGCGTCCGTGATGCCGCCGACAAGCTTGTAGGCGATGCGGCCGTCGCGGCCGACGACGAAGGTTTCCGGCACGCCGTAGACGCCCCATTCGATCGCCGCGCGGCCATTGCCGTCGACGCCGACGATGCCGAACGGATTGCCGTAGCGCCCGAGAAAGCGCCGCGCGTTTTCGGGCGAATCCTTGTAGTTGATCCCGACCATCTGCAACCGCTTGTCGTCGGCGAGTTTGGTCAACAGAGGCGCTTCCTCGTGGCACGGCACACACCACGACGCCCACACATTGACGACGCTGACTTTGCCTTTTAACGCGTTTGGATCGAGACCGGGAATGCCTTTGAGCCCCTCGAGCGCCGGCAGCGCGGTTTGCGGCGCGGGTGCGCCGATCAGGGCCGAAGGAATTTTGGCGGGATCGCCGCCGCCGAGCCGCACCAGAAACAGCGCGGCTAGTCCGGCGAACAGCACCAGCGGCACGGCTACGCCCCAAGACCGACGCGGGCCGCGTTGCGGCTTCGGCGTCGTCTCGTCTTGCGCGCTCATATCAAGTCGCTCGAATTGCGGCCGGAGCGACGCGCCACGCCCGCTTTGTCGAGATCGACCAGCATCGCTTTCTGGCGGCGATAGTCGAGCGCGATCCAGCCGATCAGAATGACGACCACCGCCGCGACCAGCACGTAACAGATCACGATGAAATGCGCATAGGGACCAAGCGACGCGAAACTCATGCGCGGCTGGCCTGAAGCATTTGCAGCGACCGCACGCGGCGACGCAGAATTTCGTTGCGCATCGCGGCCAGATGCAGCGTGACGAACAGCAGCGAGAACGCGACCGCCATCACCAGCAGCGGCGTGAGAAACGCCGGGTCGAGCCGCGAGCCGCCGATCCTCATCACCGACGCCGGCTGGTGCAACGTATTCCACCAGTCGACGGAAAATTTGAGGATCGGAATGTTGATCGCGCCGACCAACGTAAGAATGGCCGCGGCCCGCGCTGCGCGCGACGGATCTTCGACCGCGCGCCACAGCGCGATCAGGCCGAGATACATCAGAAACAAAATCAGGACTGAGGTCAGCCGCGCGTCCCACTCCCAATAGGTGCCCCACATCGGGCGGCCCCACAGCGATCCCGTCACGAGCGCGAGAAACGTAAAGGCCGCCCCGATCGGCGCGGCGGCTTTCGCGGCGACGTCGGCAAGCGGATGCCGCCACACCAGCGTGCCCAGCACGGCCAGGCTCATCACGCCCCACACGAACATCGACAGCCAGGCATTCGGCACGTGGATGAACATGATCTTCACGGTGGCGCCCTGCTGGTAATCGTCGGGCGCCATGACCGATTGAGTGATGCCGATCAGCAGCAGGATAGCCGTCGCTGCCGCAAGCCATGGCAGGATTCGCGCGGTCAGGGACAGGAACCGTGTGGGGTTGGCGAGATCGATCAGCGTCATCGCGTTCCTGATAATCGCCGCTGGAGTTGCAGGCAATGCGGCT
>JANMAN010000458.1:0-1651 GCA_031359885.1 Tardiphaga sp.
TGATCTTCATCGGCACCACCGAGTCGTTTTCGCCGGCGTCGGCTTGTCCGACGGCGGCTTCGGCCTCGCGGCGCTGCATCCATGGTTTTACCACGCTCAGCCACAGCTCGCGCAGGCCCATGATCGCGATCGCCACGGCGAAGGGGATCATGAAATACAGGATACGAAACACGACCAGCGTCGCGACGAGGTCTTCGCGCCCGAACTGAGGCAGCGCCACCAGCATCGCAGCATCGAACACGCCGAGCGAGCCCGGTGCGTGGCTGGCGAAGCCCAACAGCGTGGCGAGGATGAACACGACCGCGAGCGAGACGAAATCGATGGCGGGTTGCGCGGGCATCAAGAGATACATCGCCAACGCGCAGAACCCGAGATCGACCACGCCGATCGCGATCTGCAACAGTGTCAGCCGAGCGGACGGCAGCACGACTTTCCAGCCGTCCTTGCCGAGCTGGCGGCGATTTTCGCCGATCGACAGCCAGATC
The DNA here is from genome assembly GCA_031359885.1 of Tardiphaga sp. GTDB lineage: Bacteria > Pseudomonadota > Alphaproteobacteria > Rhizobiales > Xanthobacteraceae > Tardiphaga. The sequence goes on from JANMAN010000458.1 coordinate 486, forward strand.
AGATAAGCGGCGATGCCCGCGATGCAGCCAAGGCCGATCAGGCGATTGACGGCGTCCGGCAGCAGGTCCATCGCGGACGCCGCGGCCGGATGCCAGACCAGGCCGATGCCGAGCACGAAGGCGTTGCCGAGCCAAAACGTCAGCCCCGAGATGAAGCAAATTTTCGCGACGTCGATGGCGGTGAGGCCGTAATCCGAATAGATGCGGAACCGGATCGCGCCGCCGGTGAACACCGTCGCGCCGAGATTATGGCCGATCGTGTAGCTACAGAAGCTCGACAGCGCCGCGATGCGATAGGGGACGTGGTTTTTGCCGATCGTGCGCAGCGCGAAATAATCGTAAAATGTCAGCGTGCCGAACGCGCCGAGCACGCAAAGTGCTGCCAGCGCGATATGCCCCGGCGGAATTTCCGTCAGGGCGGTCATGATGACCCATTTGTCGACGCCCTTGAGGGTCTTTACCAGGGTGGTGACGGCAAAGATCACGACCGCGAGGCTGGCGACGATGCCGAGCCGTTTCCAGCCGATATATTTGGTGAAGCCGTGCTTGAGCCTGGCGAGCGGTCCCACGGGCCGGCTGTTCGGCGACGTCGGGGTGACGTCGGAGCCGACAGGGTCTTTCGGTGGCAGAGGCGTGACGCGGTTACTCATGTGCGGTCTTCATTAGTCCATAAATCCATCGCTGTGCAGTCCCCATGCCTCCTGCAACTGGGTTGTTATATTGGCTTGGTAAAGTAGCAAGGCGGCGGCTTAGCGTCGCGGCCATGCGTCATGGCGCGGTCATCGGCGGAATCTTGCGGATGAGCGTGCCGTAGTGCGGTTTTGTTTCGTCATTCCCCGCGCAGCGCGGCGTGCGCGCCGCTGAACGCCATCGCCCCGCCGAGCAGCAGCGCCGCGACGCCGGCGAGAACGCCCGACAACGACGGAATCGGACTCGGTGCCGAGGCCGCCTGTCCGGCGCCCGCCAGGATCAGCACGCCGAGCACAATCAGGAATTGGCGCAGCCGCGGCGGCAGCGTTCCGGATGCAGCACTCTCCAAGAGATTGGCGGTGAGGTAACCGCCGCCGAATGCCGCCGCTGCGATCAGCCACCATGCGACGGCCGCGCCGGCCGGTATCGTCGCGCCGAATTCCTGACGCCACAGCCCGCCCAGATCGAGACCGTAA
>JANMAN010000462.1:0-3046 GCA_031359885.1 Tardiphaga sp.
GCCGAAGCGAAAGCCGCCGCCGATCCTGGCCTCAAGGCGCTGATCGAGGGCGTCGAACTGACCGAGCGTTCGCTGCACGCCACGATGGACAAAAACGGGGTCAAGAAGTTCGATCCCGCCGGCGAGAAGTTCGATCCGAATTTCCAGCAGGCGATGTACGAGGTGCCGGATCATTCCGTACCCGCCGGCACCGTCGTGCAGGTCGTGCAGTCCGGTTACATGATCGGCGATCGCGTGCTGCGTCCGGCGTTGGTGGCGGTGTCGAAGGGCGGCGCCAAGGCCGCGGCGTCGGAGTAGTCACATCGACGGTCATCACCCGCCTTCGCGTGTGGTGATCGTCTCAGGTCGCCAGATCGGCCGATTGAATCCGCATCACGCCGGCTTTCGCCATGTCGTCCCACGCCTTGGCCAGCGAGCCGCCGGTGTCGATGCCACGGCAGGCGTCTTCGATGACGTAAGTCTCGAAGCCTGCCTTGCGCGCATCGAGCGCGCTCCATGCGACGCAGAAATCGGTCGCAAGCCCGACCAAAAATACTCGTTTCAATCCGCGCGCCACGAGATAGCTCGCGAGCCCGGTCGTGGTCTTGCCGTCGGCTTCCATGAAGGCCGAATAGCTGTCGACGTCCTTGTGAAACCCCTTACGCAGCACCAGCGCGGCCTGCGGGATCACAAGGTCTTTCGACAAGCCAGCGCCGTCGGTGCCTTGCACGCAATGGTCCGGCCACATCACTTGCTTGCCGTAGGGAAGGTCGATCGTCTCGAACGGTGCTTTGCCGGCATGCGCCGAGGCGAACGAGACATGCTCCTGGGTGTGCCAATCCTGCGTCATCACCACGTCGGCGAATGATTTGGAGATCGCGTTGATGATCGGCACGACCTTGTCGCCGTCTTTCACCGCGAGGCTGCCGCCCGGCAGGAAGCAATTCTGGACGTCGATCACCAACAAGACCGACGTCGCGTCGATCGCGATCTTGCCGGCGGCGCGACTTATGTTTGGATGAAAACCTGTGGCGGCAAGTGCGCCCAATCCCGCCAAGGCCTGTCGCCTGTTCAGCATCGCCGACCCCTCGCGTCAAAACATGATCGATCGAGTTTGACGCAGCGCAGCGGGGCGGTAAAGCCCAAACAGATCTCTAGCGCGGCTCGATGCCGTCGCGAACCGCGCGGAAGCGCGTGAATGCCGGCTGCCATTGCTCGCGCGGTGCGCTGCCGATGATCCGCAGCGCGCCGCTGCCGCTGCCGAAGCGCAACCATTGCACCACGGTCACCGGCGTTCCGTCAGCGCCACTCACGGCCTCGATGCGGGTCTCGTAACCCGGCGAACCGTCGATCCGCAGCGGCTCCGACGACGTGATCCGGCCCTCGCGCAGGCCCGGAATCTGCGCCGCCGCCTGCTGTGCGAAGCGGGCACGGTCGTCCGGCTTTTCCGGTGACGTCGTGATCGCACCGACGATCATGAAGGGCTCGGTCTCGATCTTGGTCTCGTCGACCGCGTCGCCGATCAGCACCACCGCGCCAGGCGCCAGCGTGCGCACCGTCTTGAACGCGCTCAATTCCGTGATCTTGAACGGAAGCATGCTGAGTTGCTCGTCGACCGGGACTTCCTTGCGCACGACGGCGGTCGCCAGCATCTTGCGGATGGCCTCGTCCGAATAGGTTGCGCTGGAGGCCGCGGCGACCTGCACCGCGACGTAGCCCGAAAACAACCCGCCCGGCACGATCATCGAATAGCGCCGCACGTCGTCGGCACCGACCTTGGCGGCTTCGGACGTGTAGAAACCTTTGCCGGCGGCAGTGTCGATCGGCTCGGGCTTGATGCCCGTCGGGCTCGCCGCATCGGTCTTCACGGCGGTTTCGACCTCGCCATAGGCAGCCGACGGCAGTTCGGTCACCAGCACCTTGACGCCGCTGTCGTCGCTCTCGAAACCGACGAACGCCTTGGCTTTCTGCAGGCCGCTCAACGGCGCAAGGCCGACCCGGACGCCGGGCAAAAACACCGGATCGGCGGCGAAGGCCGGTGATGGGCCCGAAAGGGTCACACCCAACATCAGGGCGACAGCGGCGTGGCTCAGAATTTGGCGGGCGATGTGCGTCATGAAAATTTTCTGGGTTCGCATTGAGGCCGTTCGATGGTCGAGCCTGCGACGAGGCATCGCGGCAGCGCTTGCAGGATTTCGCGTTCGCGATCCCGGATCAAGCGTAAATGTTGGCCGTGACCGACCAATGCCGGACGGCCCGGCCGGATGTTTTGCGACGCCGACCGTGCGCAGTCCTTGCGGCACCCACCCCCCCTCCTATATGAGGCCTACCGTCGCAGTTTCGCGACAATTCGTTATTTGGGGGTTCGGTTCGGTGCGCCGTCAGGGCCCGGCCAACCTGCCGCAAAAAGAAGGATATGAGGATCATGGGAAAGGTCATTGGGATCGATCTCGGCACCACGAATTCGTGCGTCGCCGTCATGGATGGCAAGACGCCGCGCGTGATCGAGAACGCCGAGGGCATGCGCACCACGCCGTCGATCGTCGCATTCAGCGATGATGGCGAACGTCTCGTCGGTCAGCCTGCCAAACGCCAGGCCGTTACCAATCCCGAGCGGACGATCTTCGCCGTGAAGCGGCTGATCGGTCGCCGCTACGACGACCCGACCGTCGAGAAGGACAAGAAGCTCGTCCCCTACAAGATCGCGAAAGCCGGCAACGGCGACGCATGGGTCGAAGCGGACGGCCAGACCTACTCGCCATCGCAGATTTCAGCCTTCACCTTGCAGAAGATGAAAGAGACCGCGGAAGCGCATCTCGGCCAAAAGGTCGATCAGGCGGTCATCACCGTGCCGGCTTACTTCAACGACGCGCAGCGTCAGGCCACCAAGGACGCAGGCAAGATCGCCGGTCTCGAAGTGCTGCGCATCATCAACGAGCCGACCGCAGCCGCATTGGCTTACGGCCTCGACAAGACCAAGCAGGGCACCATCGCGGTTTATGACCTCGGCGGCGGCACGTTCGACGTTTCGATCCTCGAGATCGGCGACGGCGTGTTTGAAGTGAAA
>JANMAN010000500.1:0-5378 GCA_031359885.1 Tardiphaga sp.
CAAGGCCTTCGCGGCGTTGCCGACCGCGTCCGGGCCGCCCCAATACCAGACCATGTGGGCCATCGGGAAATAGATCAGGGTCACCCAGAGAACCATGAAGACGACGAGCGCCGAGAACTTCATGCGTTCGGCGAAGGCGCCGACGATGAGGGCGGGCGTGATTGCCGCAAACGTCATCTGGAAGCAGACATAGACCAGCTCGGAGATGTTGGCGTCGACGCTGAACGTCGCCGCCTTCGAATCCGGCGTCACGCCCATCAGGAAGGCCTTGGAGAAGCCGCCGATGAAATCCGATCCGCCGGTGAAGGCGAGGCTGTAGCCGTAGAGGGCCCAGAGCAGGGTGACGATGCAGACGGTGTAGAACACCTGCATCAGCACCGAGAGCATGTTCTTGGAGCGGACGAGGCCGCCATAGAACAAGGCGAGGCCGGGAATGGTCATCAGCAGCACGAGCACGGTCGACGTCAACATCCAGGCGTTGTCGCCCTTGTTGACGGTCGGCTCGGCGTAGGCCGCGGTTGCGGCAAACAGGCCGACGGCGAATGCCGTCACTCCCGCGCCGGTGGGACGCTTGAACGTCATGTTGTTTTACTCCTGATTGAAGAAGGGTGAGCGCGAAATCGAAAGGCTCGGCAGACGGATGGCTTTGGCTTACAGGGCCGCGGCATCGGCCTCGCCGGTGCGGATGCGGACGGCGTTTTCGAGGTTGATGACGAAGATCTTGCCGTCGCCGATCTGGCCGGTCTTGGCGGCCGCGGTGATGGCGTCGATGGTCTTCTCGACCTGGTCGGATGCGACCGCGACTTCGATCTTGATCTTGGGCAGGAAGCTCACCGCATATTCGGCGCCCCGGTAGATTTCCGTATGGCCTTTCTGCCGGCCGTAGCCTTTGACTTCCGTCACCGTGAGGCCGTGAACGCCGATGGCGGTCAGAGCATCACGGACTTCTTCGAGCTTGAATGGCTTGATGATCGCCATAACAATTTTCATGGGTCCAATCCCCGCTTGGCCCAGCCATACAAGGCTGGACTGTCCTCGACTGAAATTCACCACGCGGAGAAGGTCACTTCGCGGGCACAGCCTGACCACCTAGAGTCAAATCCCGTGCCAACCGCGCGAAATTCTCTAACGGTTTATGAATGCGAGGTTTTTTGCATTGCAGCGGATTTGGCCCCGGATGCGCCAAACTGCCGCGCCTACGGTTTAATCAGTGCGGATTAATTCGTGTGCAAGACAGGCTATTGACACATTCGTGCACATGATGCAGGCACGAAAACGAGTCCGGGACGGGCACCGGGGTGGTTTCCGCCGCGAGACTGGGCAATTCAATCGAACGAAAAACAGCGTCAGAGGGCGTCGTGATCTGTCTCGCCAGTGCGAATGCGGCGCGCCCGCTCGATCGGAGTCACGAAAATCTTGCCGTCGCCGATCTGCCCGGTCCGCGCGCCCTTGGAAATCGCTTCGACGGCGGCCTGGACCAGATCCGACGACACCGCGATCTCGACCCGTAGTTTCGGCAGGAAGGTAATGACGTATTCGGCCCCGCGATACATCTCGGTATGGCCCTTCTGCCGGCCATAGCCTTTGACCTCCGTCACCGTCATGCCGAGGACGCCGATCGCCGTCAGGCCTTCACGGACCTCTTCGAGTTTGAACGGCTTGATGATGGCGGTGATCAGCTTCATGGGTTTGGCCTTGGCGGGTGTCGATCGTTGTCACGTTCATACGCGATTTTACGTATAGCGCACAAATGGCCACCGCCACGATACCGCCATCATGGATTTTCGGTCTTTTTCGGCGTCTCGCGTCGCTCGCGGACCGACCCTTCCTGCACCACCGAAGCGACCAACGTGCCATCCGGTTTGAAGATCATGCCGCGTGACAATCCGCGGCCGCCTTGCGCGCTCGGCGAGTCTTGGCTGTAGAGCAACCACTCGTCGGCACGGAACGAGCGATGAAACCACATCGCGTGGTCGAGGCTCGCCGGCATCATGCGTTGATCGAACAGCGTGCGGCCGTAACGCGCCATCACGGCGTCGAGCAGCGAGAAATCCGACGCGTAGGCCAGCGCGCACATGTGAAGCGCCGGATCGTCAGGCAGTTTCGCGGCCGTGCGAATCCACACGTTGATGCGACCGTCCTCGATCTTCTGGCCGAAATATCGTCCGAGTTCGACCGGACGCAATTCGATCGGCCGGTCGGATTCGTAATAGCGCCGGATGAAATCCGGCATGTCCTTGAACATCGGTTGCTTGGCGACTTCTTCGGCCGTCAATTGCTCCGGCGTCGGCACGTTCGGCATCTTGTCCTGATGGTCGAAATGGGTGTCTTCCTCGACGTGAAACGAGACCATGATCGAGAAGATCGCATTGCCGTGCTGGATCGCCGTGACGCGGCGTGTCGAATAGCTCTTGCCGTCGCGCAACCGTTCGACTTCGTAGATGATCGGGATCGCGGGATCGCCGGGTAGGATGAAATAGCAATGCAGCGAATGCGGCATGCGGCCTTCGCCTTCGACCGTGCGGCACGCCGCAACCATGGCCTGGCCGATCACCTGTCCGCCGAACACCCGCTGCCAGCGCGTCTTCGGACTGACGCCGCGAAACAGATTCTGCTCGAGCGGTTCGATGTCGAGGATGGAAATCAGGTCGATCAGGCTTTTGGACATTGAAAGCTTTCGTTTTCGCGTCAGTCGCCGCAAGCGTTCAAATGACACCACTTGGGAAACCTGTTTCGCCTACCTATAATGTCGGTGCAAGAGAACAGGATCAGCATGACACACCGAAGTATCGTGATCGGCGGCGGCGCGTTCGCAGGATTGGCACTGGCGCTGGCATTGCGGCAGGGGCTTGGCCCTGACGTTCCAGTCATCGTGGCAGATCCGGCATTGGCGATAAAACCGAGCCGCGATCCGCGTGCTACGGCGATCGTCGCGGCATGCCGTCGGTTGTTCGAGGCGCTCGGCGCGTGGGAGAGCGTGGCCGACAAAGCGCAACCGATCACCGACATGACCGTGACGGACTCGCGGCTCGACGATGCGACGCGACCGATCTTTCTGACGTTCGGTGGCGATGTTGCTCCGGGCGAACCCTTCGCGCACATGGTCGAAAACAGCTATCTGATCGACGCCCTGATCGCGCGTTGCGAGGCCGAAGGTATCGACCTGCGCGCAACGGCCGTCACGCGTTACGAGGCGCATTCGGCCGGCATCGACGTGACGCTCGATGACGGCAGCGCGATCGACGCGAGCCTGCTCGTCGCGGCCGACGGCGCGCGCTCCAAGCTGCGCGAGCGTGCCGGTATTCCGACCCATGGATGGGATTACGACCAATCCGGCATCGTTATCTCCGTCGCTCACGAGCGCGATCATAATGGCCGTGCCGAGGAGCATTTCCTGCCGGCCGGACCGTTTGCGATCCTGCCGCTGACCGGCAAACGCTCGTCATTGGTGTGGACGGAAAGCCGCGCAGAGGCCGCGCGCATCGTCGCACTCGATGACATCGATTTTCATGCGGAGCTAGAGCGCCGCTTCGGCTTGCATCTCGGCGAGATTACCGCGCTCGGCAAACCGAAAGCGTTTCCGCTCGGCTATTTCGTTGCGCGCTCGTTTATCGCGGATCGTCTCGCGTTGGTCGGCGACTCCGCGCATGTGATTCATCCGATTGCAGGGCAGGGTCTCAATCTCGGACTGAAGGATGTCGCCGCATTGGCTGAAGTGGTTGTCGATGCCGCGCGGCTCGGCGCCGATCCGGGACAGGCCGACGTGCTGGCGCGTTATCAGCAGTGGCGACGCTTCGACACAATGGCGATGGGTGTCGCGACCAATTCGTTGAACCTGCTATTCTCGAACGAATCGTCACTGTTGCGCAGCGTGCGCGATCTCGGCCTCGGCCTCGTCGATCGCTTGCCGCCATTAAAAAACGCGTTCATCCGGCAGGCGGCGGGATTGTCAGGCGAAATTCCGAGGCTACTGAAGGGCGAGGCGTTGTAGGCTTGCTCGAAAGCACGGCATCACGTCGATCGACTATTCGATCGCCCGAGCTTCTTCCGGCAGCATGATCGGAATGCCGTCGCGGATCGGATAGGCGAGTTTCGCCTTGCGGGAGATCAACTCCTGTCGCGATGCATCGAACTCGAGCGCTCCCTTTGTGACAGGACACACGAGAATTTCCAACAATTTCGAATCGACGCCGATATCGGTGCGAGTGGTCGGGATCGTCATCGCGGTCTCCAGTGAAACAATCGACGTCCGTCAGAGTGCCACGAAACGACGTCACCCACCACCATGCATCGAACGCGATCGCAGCATCAAGCGGCGTTCAGCACTTCCTCGAGGATTCGGGTGACTGCAGCGTGGACGTAAGGCTTCGGTAAAAACCGAACGCCTTCCGGCAGCGCGCCGAAGGATCGCAAATCGGAATGGCCCGACGTCGCAACGATATGGACCGGCGGCCATCGTTTACGCACGGCGTGTGCGAGATGTTGACCATCGATCGAACCGGGCATTTCGATGTCGGTAAAAATGATAGCGATCGGGAGCGACGATTCGAGCAAGGTAATGGCCTCGTCCGCCGTCGACGCTTCCATCACGTCATATCCCGCCGCACGAATGATAACCACCGCATCCAACCGCGTAACGCCGTCATCCTCGACGATCAGGACCAATGGCTGCTTGGTGTCCGACATGGCATATCCGATGGCTGTTTCTGTCGCACTCCGCACCGGCGTGCTGTAGTTTTCGAGAAGCCAACGTCTTTTGCGGTCAAATCGATCCCGCCCCGGCTAAAAAAGCCGGATCGGGCCGGTTCGATCGCTGGGAACAAATCCGACTATTGCAACGGCGGGTCGCCACTGGTGCGCTTTTTGGCCAGATCCATCTCGGTCACCGCGATCAAAATTTCCGCGCGCGTCTTGAGATCTGGCGCTTCCAGCATCGCCTGCTTTTCCGGCGGACCATAAGGCGACATCATCGCCAGCGCGTTGACCAACGCTTCGTTGGGTGCGCTTTCGACGCCGTCCCAATCGACCTTCAGATTGTTGGCCTTCAAGAAATCGCGAAGCACCTCGATCAACGCCTCGCGATCGACATCGTCCTCGCCCTTGCGCGCGGTGAAATCGTCGATGAAGGGAAAGTAATCCACTTGGCACTGGCGATACTGAGTGAGTGCAGTCAGTTCCTCGATCACCTTGAAGCGGGACACGCCGGTGAGTTCGAGAATGTAGCGTCCGTCGCCGGCCTCTGCGAACTGCGTGATGCGGCCGACGCAGCCGACGCTGAACAGTTTAGGCTTATCTTCATTGTCGGAATGCACGACGTCCGGCTGAATCATGCCGATCAGCCGGTGACCGTCGCGCATCGAGTCGTCGACCATCGCGAG
>JANMAN010000520.1:0-3434 GCA_031359885.1 Tardiphaga sp.
TCTTGGCCAGCGTTGCGGGATCGGGTTCGAGGCCGGTTTCCTGCAGGATCTGGCGGCTGGTGCGCACGATCTTGCTGACCACCTCGATCATGTGCACGGGGACGCGGATGGTGCGCGACTGATCGGCGAGCGAGCGGCTGACCGCTTGCCGGATCCACCACGTGGCATAGGTGGCGAACTTGTAGCCACGGCGGTACTCGAACTTGTCGACCGCCTTCATCAATCCGATGTTTCCTTCCTGGATCAGGTCGAGGAACTGCAGGCCGCGATTGGTGTATTTCTTCGCAATCGAAATCACGAGGCGCAAATTGGCCTCAACCATTTCTTTCTTGGCCTGACGCGCTTCGCGCTCGCCCTTCTGCACGCCGTGAACGATCTTGCGGAATTCGCCGATCTCGAGGCCGGTGAGGCCAGCGAGCTGCTGAATCTCGTGGCGCAGTTCCTTGATCTTGTCCTTGTCGTGCGCGACGAAATTCTTCCAGCCTTTTGCGGAGAGTTTCGAGACGCGGTTAAGCCAGCGCGGATCGAGCTCCGAGCCCTGATAGTTTTTCAAGAAGTCTTCGCGTGCGACGCCGTGGCTATCGCCGAGGCGCAGCAGGCGGCCTTCGAACGACACCAGGCGCTTGTTGATGTCGTAGAGCTGCTCGACCAGCGAATCGATACGGGCCTGATTGAGTCGCAGCGACTTCACTTCGACGATGATGTCGTCTTTCAGTTTCTTGTATTTGCGCTCCTGCGCCGGCGACAGCGTCTCGTTCTGGAGCTGGTTGGAAATGTCCTGCTCTTGCAGCTTGCGCAGCTTCTTATATTCGGACGCGATCTTGTCGAAGGTCTCGACCACCTTCGGCTTCAGTTCGGCCTCGATCGCCGCGAGCGACATCTGGTTTTCGAACTCGTCGTCGTCCAGATCGCTTTCGGCGGCGGGCTCGGACACGGTCTCGCCAGCGGGCGCCGCGGCCGGCGCGCTGCGCTGACCGGCGGGCCGGAACGGCGTCGGTGACGGCGGTGCGGCCGGGGGCGCTGCATGCGCGGGCGTCGCTTCGCCGTCGGCAGCGACCGGGGCGGCGATCATCGCCGGGTTCATGTTGGCCTTGGCGTCGGGGCCGGCGTAGGTCGCTTCGAGATCGATGATGTCGCGAAGGAAGATTTTTCCTTCGTTCAATTCGTCGCGCCAGATGATGATGGCCTGGAACGTCAGCGGGCTTTCACAGAGTCCTGCGATCATCGCCTCGCGGCCGGCTTCGATACGCTTGGCGATCGCGATTTCGCCCTCGCGCGACAGCAGCTCGACGGTGCCCATCTCGCGCAGATACATGCGGACGGGATCGTCGGTGCGCTCGCCGGGCTCGGATTTCTTGACCTCGGTGACGGCCTTCTGCGTGACTTCGACCAACTCGTTGTCGGTCTCGTCGTCGGCCTCTTCCTTGGTCTCTTCCTCGCCGTCGGAGTCTTCGTTCTCCGATACGTTGATGCCCATGTCCGAGAGCATCGACATGATGTCTTCGATCTGCTCGGGCGAGGTGGTGTCGGACGGAAGCACGTCGTTGAGCTGATCGAAGGTCACGAAGCCGCGCTTCTTGGCCTGCTTGATCATCTTCTTGACGGCGGCATCGGACAAATCGAGCAACGGTGACGGCGCATCGGGGCCATCCTTCTCGGGCGCATCGGCTGCCTTGTCGTCTTTTTCTTTGTCTTTTACTTGCAGCGTCTTTGCCTTGCTGGCCATTCAATCGCTCCTGACACGCGCGGCGGAGCGTCGCCGCACCGCTTCAAAGTCTCGAACCGCGATTTGCAGGTTCGAAGTCCAAAACCTTTTCGACGCAGAAAGGGCGGCGCAGACCAGTCGCCACCCCAAAATCCGGAATCGTCGATGATGTCTAATAGCTTGAAGGCCGTTAAGCCTTGATTAACCCTGTTTCTGCCGTCTTAGCCGCGCTTTGGCGAGTCTTTTAGTCACGTCCGGCGCAAAATGGCCAGCTTATACGCTGGTTTAGACGCTTCGGGACGAGCGACCGGATGAATCGCCGAAGCCTTCGATCAATGCCTCGATCCCGTCAACCTCGGACAATCGCGCCTTGACGTCGTTCAACCACCCGAGGTTTCGCTCGGTCGCGTCGTCGCCCAAAGCGGCCTCCGCATCCTTCAGTTCTCTAAGTAAGGAGTGTGATTGTCGATGCAAGGCAACGAGTTGCCGCCAAGTCGACAAAACATCCTCGCGTGCCGCACCGGGTTGCGCGCCCCACACGTCCTTGGTCGTCAAAGCCAGCTCAAGTCGTTGAAGCGGCTCGGCTAATCCGCCTTTCGCCAAATCGCCGCGAATTTTGGCCGAGGCCTCTTCGGGTTCCTCGCCGTGGTGATGGTCGTGAGCGAAGGCGGCGATAATGCCGGCGCGCAACCGGTGCGCTTCCGGGTGACCCAGTTCGAGGGCAGCGACCTCTTCCAGATGGTCGTGCAGGAGCCAGGGATGGTTCAGGAGCGATTGCAGGATCAGCGCCTCGCGCCGCGACATGGTGCTGCGCTGGCCGCGCATGATCGAACTGGTGGCCAATTGCGGGCTTGCGACCTGATAGGGCGAGCGGTTGATCGTCAGCGTGCTGCCGGCGGCGGGCGGGCGTCCGCCACCGCGCCCGGACGGGCCGGGCTGGAACGGGCGCTGGCCGAAATTGGGCGCAAAGCCGCCGCGACCTGCGCCGCCGCCGCCTCCAGCATAGCGCGCTTGCCAGCCGCGATACTGGTTTTGCGCCGGCGCGAAGGTCGTCCGCAGGCGATCGACGAGGTCCTGCCGGTAATAGCGCCGCACGGTCTCGTCCCGGATGCCGCTCGCGAGTTCGTTGATCCGCGCTTCCAGCGCCGCGCGGCGCTCGGGCGTGGCGAAGTCGCCGCCGGCGATCTCGCGCGACCAGATCATATCGGCGAGGCCGCGCGCGCTCTTGATGACCTCCTCGACCGCGCCACGGCCGCCGGAGCGCACCAGATCGTCGGGATCCTGGCCCTCGGGCAGCATCGCGAATTTCAGGCTCTTGCCGGGGACGAGATGCGGCAGTGCCATCTCGGCGGCGCGCCACGCGGCCTTCTGCCCGGCCTTGTCGCCGTCGAAGCAGAGGATCGGCTCCTCCGCCATTTTCCACAGCAGGGCCAACTGGTTTTCGGTCAGCGCCGTCCCCAACGGAGCGACGCTCGCCGTGAAGCCCGCGCCGACCATCGCGATGACGTCGACATAGCCTTCGACGACGACGATCGGCGACCCGTCATGCGCGGCCTTGCGCGCAGTCGCATGGTTGTAGAGGTTGTCGCCCTTGTGAAACAGCGGGGTTTCCGGCGAATTCAGGTACTTCGCCGGCTGGTCTTTCTCCAACGCGCGGCCGCCGAACGCGATCACACGGCCACGCTCATCTGCGATCGGAAACATCACGCGGTCGCGAAACCGATCGTAG
>JANMAN010000522.1:0-1647 GCA_031359885.1 Tardiphaga sp.
CCGCCACCACCGGCCAATATTCATCGTGGTAATCCCGCTTTCGCGGCGGCACTTTCCGCACTTCCAGCAGGGCCTCGGTAAAGTTCATCCCCCCGTGCGGCACGCACCGCTCGGCGGCATGGGCCAACACCAGCCGCAGGCCGCTGTCCTGCTCGTCCTCGATCGCCTGACTGCAAGCCCGCCGCAGCAGCTTATGCCGCCACGACGCAATCCGTTCCCCAAGCTGCTTCGTCTTCGCCGCAGCACAATGCGGCCTGCACGAAAACAAGCGCGAGACCTTCGGTCATTCGCTGATCGTTGCGCCTTGGGGTGAGATCCTGGCCGAAGGCGGCACTGAGCCCGGCGTGATCATCGCCGAGATCGATCCGTCCAAAGTCGCGGCCGCGCGAAAAAGCGTACCGTCGTTGCAACACGGTCGCCGCTTTAGCGTCGTCGATACCCGTGGCCCGGAACATCTGCATCTCGTCCGGGGCTCGGCGTGATCCGATACAATCTGCGATGCGACCGCGGCCACGCGTTCGAGAGCTGGTTTCAGGATTCGGCGGCCTACGATAGCCAGCGCAAACGCAAGCTCGTCGATTGCCCGGCCTGCGGTTCGACCAAGATCGACAAAGCGATCATGGCCCCGAAAATCGGACGCGGCGGCAAGCGCGCCGAGCCGGAATCGACGCCGGCCGAAACAGCCGTCACGCCGACGCCGACGCCGACGCCGAATGTCCAACCGCTGATGATGGCGCAGGAGCGCGAACTCCGCGCCAAGCTGCGTGAGCTGCGCGATCACGTCACAAAAAACGCCGACAATGTCGGCGACAAGTTTCCGAACGAAGCCCGCAAGATGCATTACGGGGACATCGAGCATCGGCCGATCTATGGCGAGGCATCGCCGCAGGAGGCCCGCGCGATGATCGACGAAGGGATCGAAGTGTCACCGCTGCCGGTGCTGCCGGAGGATCGGAATTAGAGCCCCTCTGGTGTCATCCTGAGGTGCTTACTCTGACCGCGCTCTTGCGTGGTCAGAGTAAGCCTCGAAGGATGGCTTCAAGCACGCCGTCACCCTTCGAGGCCTTCGCTGCGCTCGGCACCTCAGGGTGACGGCTCTCCCCGCGTCAACTCACACAGCGACCAGCAACGCGACGCCGATGACGATGAGCGCGATGCCCGAGAGCTCACGCGCCGACAGCGGCTGCTTGAACGAATAATACGCCACCGCCTGCGCGAACAGCACCTCAACCAAGGCCAGCGTCCGCACATTCGCGGCGGCGGTGAGCGCGAAAGCCAGAAACCAGAACTGCGACGCAAGCGCACCGGTGAAGCCGGCCAACATCGACGGCTTCCACAATTGCAGAATATCCCGCAGCACCTGCGGCGCGCGCGCCAGCAGGTAGATCGTCAGCACGACCGTCTGCACGAACAATCCCAGCACCAGCGTGTAGGACGCCGCCGTGACGAACGACACGCCGGGCACGACGATGATCGCGCCGCGAAAACCGACCGCCGACAGCGCGAAGGCCGCTGCTGCGACGAGCCCCGTGATCGTCGGCCGAAGACTTGTGATCTCGCGCGTACCGCCGGGGCGCAACGCCGTGACGACGACGCCGACCGTTGCAATGACGATCGCGAGCACTTTCAAACCTGTCAGATGATCGC
>JANMAN010000539.1:0-1883 GCA_031359885.1 Tardiphaga sp.
ATCCAGATTTCCGGACACAACGCCTATGGCTGGTTGAAGACCGAGGCCGGCGTGCATCGCCTGGTGCGAATCTCGCCTTACGATTCGAACGCGCGGCGGCACACGTCGTTTTCGTCGGTCGCGATTTTCCCCGTGGTCGACAATTCGATCAAGATCGACATCGCGGAATCCGATGTGCGCGTCGATACGATGCGCTCCGGCGGCGCGGGCGGCCAGCACGTCAACAAGACCGAATCCGCCGTGCGTCTCACCCACATTCCGACCGGCGTCGCCGTGGTCTGTCAGGCCGGGCGTTCGCAGCACAAGAACAAGGCGCAGGCCTGGGACATGCTGCGCGCACGTCTCTACGAGATCGAGTTGAAGCGCCGCGAGGAAAAGGCTGCGGCCGATCAGGCCGCCAAGACCGACATCGGCTGGGGCCATCAGATCCGGTCGTATGTATTGCAGCCCTATCAGATGGTGAAGGACCTGCGCACCGGCGTGCAGACGTCCGATACCGGCGGCGTGCTCGACGGCGACCTCGACGAGTTCATGGCCGCGACGCTGGCGCAGCGGGCGTTCGGGACATCGCCGGGCGCCGTGGACGATGTGGATTAGTTAAGCGGTCGCTAAATTGCTGCCGTCATCACCTGGCAGGGCGCGTTTGCGCCCGACTTGACCGGGTGACCCAGTATTCCACAGCCTTGACGATGTGAGTACTGGATCCCCGCTCGCGTGCGCGCAGCGGAAGGGCGCTGCTGCACTTGGCGGGGATGACCGGCGAAGGAATCTCTTCCGCTGCTCATCCGGAAATCGGGTGTCGGAATCCTCACACGTCATCGATGGTCGGCTGTTCCAGAAGGAAAGCCGATCTCATGACCAGTACCGATAGCCGGATCGATGCCCGCGACTGGCTGCTGCTTCTCGTGCTGTCGGTTCTGTGGGGCGGCTCGTTTTTCTTCAACGGCGTTGCCTTGAAGGAGCTTCCGCCGTTGACGCTGGTCGGCCTGCGGGTCTCTCTTGCGGCGCTGGTCCTGCTGCCTGTCATGCTGGCCTATGGGCTCAGGCTTCCGTCTACGCTCGGAGGCTGGATGCCATTCATCGGCATCGCACTGTTCAACAACGTGCTGCCGTTCTCGCTGATCGTGATGGGGCAGACATACATTCCAAGCGGGCTTGCGTCGGTCGTCAATGCGACGACGCCGGTGTTCACCGTGCTAGTGATGGCGGCTGCTGGCGACGAGAAACTGCACGCGCGTCGCGTTGTCGGCGTTTTGACGGGGCTCGGCGGCGTCGCATTGTTGCACGGGCAGGGTGCTGATCTCGGCTTCAACCAAAGTGTCGGACTGTCGCTCTGTCTCGCGGCCGCCTTGAGCTACGGATTTGCGGCGCTTTATGCGCGGCGGAATTTGGCGCAGTCGCCACCGCTGGCGACGGCCACATGCCAGTTGATCGTATCTGCCCTAATGATGACGATCGTTGCAAGTATGGCCGAGCGGCCGTGGCGACGGCCGATGCCGGGCGCGACGACGTGGCTTGCCATAGCTGGTCTTGCGGCGCTGTCGACGGCGCTGGCCTACATCATCTTCTTTCAAATCCTGCGGCGGTCGGGCTCGACCAACGTCATGCTGGTGACGCTGCTCGTTCCCGTCACCGCGATCGTGCTCGGTTCGGTGGTGCTGAAAGAAACGATTTTGCCGCGCGAGATCGTCGGTGCGATCGTGATCGCCAGCGCGCTGCTCATCATGGACGGGCGTGTGTTTGCGGTGATGCGTGGGTCAGCGAGTAGCCGCCGTCCAGTCTGACAGCCATCCTGTGAACCGCCCGCTGTCGCGCTCGCCGCCGTGCCATGCCGCCGTGACCGCGCCGTCATCGGCCACCAGCAGCACCGCGTCGAGGCCTTT
>JANMAN010000479.1:0-2112 GCA_031359885.1 Tardiphaga sp.
GCTTTTCCTTAGCGCTGTCGGGAATGATGATGCCGCCTTTGGACTTCTCTTCGGCGTCGATACGCTTGACCACGACGCGGTCGTGAAGCGGACGGAATTTCATGCAGTCCTCCATAGAGTGTTTGGTTTGGGTCGTCAGGTGATTTGGCAGTCGCGGTGGTTGAGTGCCAGCGCAACTAGCGGTGACATAGGCCCATTTTTGGAACCGGGCAAGAGCCACGGGAGGGTCTTAGCAAAGAAACTAGCAGTCGCATATGACGACTGCCAGATTTGGTGAAGATCGTCAGCGCCGACGTCCCGACCGCGCTTTGAATTAGAATCATTCTAATGTAGGATATCCCATCGTTTGAAGGGACACTGAAATGCCTGCCGCGATTCACGTCGAGAAACATTTCCTCGGGTCGGACACCGTCCGCGATGTCGTGATCGGGATGGCGGACGGGCTGACGGTGCCCTTTGCTTTGGCGGCCGGATTGTCGGCGGCGGTCACGTCGACCCAGTTGATCGTCACAGCGGGTCTGGCTGAAATCGCAGCGGGCGCCATCGCGATGGGGCTTGGCGGTTATCTCGCCGCGCGCACGGACCAGGAGCATTACGCCTCGGAAGAGCGCCGCGAGGCGTGGGAGGCCGACAACATGCGCACGGCCGAGATCAGGGAGACGCGCGAGATCTTCGCCGGTTTTGGATGGAAGGCCGCGCGCTGGACGACGTCGTCAACGCCGTAGCAGCGGATAAAACGCGGTGGGTCGATTTCATGATGCGATTCGAACTCGGCCTCGAACGACCCGAACCGAAGCGTGCGCCGATCAGCGCCGCGACCATTGCGACATCGTATCTGATCGGCGGCCTGATCCCGTTGATCCCCTATATGCTCGCGGGATCGTTGAAACAGGCGCTGATCTATTCGGTGGTCTACACTGGTATCGCGCTGATGATTTTCGGTGCCGTGAAAGGCCGGCTGACCGGCATCAACCCGTTCAAATCAGGTGCTCAAACGTTGTTCGTCGGAGGACTGGCCGCAAGCGCCGCGTTTTATCTCGCGCATCTGTTCAGCTAGCCTGCCGTTAGCACTTGCGGTAAGTCGCTGCCAGCGCTCAAGTCTTCAACACATAATTAAACTTTTAGGCTTGTGATTGACCCTTGTCGTGCGTCACATTTTCATTTGAGCGTTGGCACCAGGTGCGCTCTTGATTGAAGACACCAGCGGCCAATCGCTCCAGCGATGGAGGTTGGCATGCTTACGGGTGGTGTGGTCTCGAAGGGCGTTTCCGAAGACTTCAGGAAACAGGTTTTGGGTTACGGTCTGACGACGGCCGAGATTTTGTACCGAATGCCGGATCATCCGTCGCTCCTCCAAACCTACGTCTGGCAAAGCTACGATCTGTTTCCGAAATTCCCGGCGTTGCAGGATTTCCTGAGCTTCTGGCAGACCAAGCTGGAAGGGCCGCTTTACGCCGTCACCGTCGCGCATTCCAAGCTCATCAAGCCTGCCGAGTTGCGCGCGGTGGATGGCGTGTTTCGGCTGCACTGAATTTCGAGCCGTCGCAAACCGCATCGCGCACGTATTGTTGTGCGTGGGATGATCGCACCGAACGATCCATTCGGAACGTTCGGACTCGCGACCCATTGGCCTTTTTTACGAAAGGTCCGAACATGCGCGCACTTTGCTGGCACGGAAAAGGCGACGTTCGCGTCGATACCGTTCCCGATCCGAAAATCCTTCATCCGCGGGACGCGATCATCAAGATCACGGCCTGTGCGATCTGCGGGTCCGATCTGCATCTGCTCGACGGCTATCAACCGACGATGGAGAGCGGCGACATTCTCGGCCATGAAAACATGGGCGAAGTCATCGAACTCGGTTCGGAGGTTACGAACCTCAAAATAGGCGACCGCGTCGTCGTCCCGTTCACGATTAGCTGCGGGCAATGCTGGTTCTGTCAGAAGGGCTACTTCTCGTGCTGCGACCGCACCAATCCGAATGCGGAGATGGCAGCGAAGGCGATGGGACATTCGCCGGCGGGATTGTTCGGCTTCAGTCACATGCTCGGCGGCTATTCGGGCGGACAGGCCGAATATCTGCGCGTGCCGATGGCGGATGTCGGTCCGATC
>JANMAN010000616.1:0-1562 GCA_031359885.1 Tardiphaga sp.
AGTGACCCCGGCCACCCCGAGTCCCAGCTTGCGAGGCCGAGCCGCGGGCGCCGTATCCTGCTCCGCCTCAGAACGCCTCATGAAGCGCCCCCTCACGAACAGAACGGATCGGGTATATGTTCCTATAGGAATATTGTCAAGGGGGTCATCATTCCGGGGCGGCATCGCCGCCGCCGCTGGGCGGCGACGAAGCCGAGCCCGGAACCCATACGCCCTGTGCTCGTGTAAAAAAGGGAATATCCGTCTTCAAACACGACCATGGGGGTTATGGATTCCGGGGCTGTGCCGCTCGCCGGCTCCGCCGGCCATCAGCCCATCCCGGAATGCAGAACCGTAGCCTGAAGTTGCCTAAGCCCCGGACCAACGAAGAGGCTCAAAGCATCTTCGTCATGTAGACCCGGTTCAATCCCTTTTCTTCCGCGCGATGCGTCTCGACGAAGCCGAGCTTGGTATACAGCGCGATGTTCTCGACCATGATGTCCTGCGTATAAAGCCGGATGGCGGGACGTCCCGCATCGCGCGCGCGCTGTTCGGCGAACGCGATCAATTTGACGCCGTATCCACGGCCTTGGGCCGTGGGGCTTACCGCGACATTGTCGAGCAACATTGCATTCGGTTCGGGAATCAAAACGACGAGGCCGATGATCTCTTCGTCAGGTTGCAGAACGTGAACCTGGTTTTTTGCGATCAGCATCGCATAATCGTCGCGCATCGGACCGGGTGTCTTGCCGTTGCGCGCGACGTAGCCTGAATAAGCCGCGTTCACGAGCGACGTGACGGCGGAGACATCAGCGGGGACGGCTGGACGGATCATTTTCTGCTCGTTCTCATACTTGCGTCATCGATACATCGAAAGAGCTGGCCGAACCATGTTGGGTATTCACGATCTCTGGCTGTTCGTCGTCGCGGGGGTGGTGCTCAACATCACACCGGGGCCGGACACGGCTTACATCGTCGGGCGCAGCGTGCAGTTCGGCTGGCGCGGCGGATTCGCGGCGGCGCTGGGCATCAGCGCGGGCTGTCTCGTGCATGTGTTCGCCGCAGCGATCGGTCTGTCGGCGCTATTGGCGGCGTCCTCGACGGCGTTTCTGGCCATCAAGCTGATCGGCGCGGCGTATCTGTTTTATATCGGCGTGAAAATGATTCTGTCGCGGTCGTCGGACGACGACAAGGAGGCGGGCGTCCAGCAGGTCATGTCGCTGCGTCAGGTGTTTTGGCAAGGCGTATTGACCAATGCTCTCAATCCGAAAGTGGCATTGTTCTTTCTGGCCTTCCTACCGCAATTCGTCGATGCCGATGCGCCGCGCAAAGCGCTGGCGTTCCTGCTGCTCGGATCGCTGTTCATCGCAACGGGCACGCTGTGGTGTCTCGGCGTCGCGATCTTCGCCGCCAAGGCAGCGGGCCGGATGCGGCGCTCCGGCCGTGCGATGCTGTGGATCAACCGCGCCCTCGGCGTCGTCTTCATCGGCCTCGGTCTTCGCGTCGCGATGACGGACGGGCGGTGAGGGTCTGATCTATCGAGTTTGAATGGGTCGGTGCCACGCGGAGGCGAGCGTAGCGAA
>JANMAN010000632.1:0-3249 GCA_031359885.1 Tardiphaga sp.
AGCAACTTGCGCAGGTTTTCGGCCTGCTTGGCTTCGCGCGACACCAGTTCGAGCCGCTTGAGTTTGGTCAGACCTTCGACCAGCGAACCGATCTCGGCGCCGAAGATGGTGTCGATCTCGGTCCGGGTGGCTTCGGTGTCCTCGATCGTGTCGTGCAGCAAAGCCGCGACGATGGTCGCATCGTCGAGCTTGAGGTCGGTCAGGATCGCCGCGACTTCCAGCGGGTGCGAAAAATACGGATCGCCGGAGGCGCGCTTCTGCTCGCCATGCGCCATCATCGCATAGACATAAGCCCGGTTGAGCAGGTCTTCGTCGGTATCCGGATTGTAGGCGCGGACCCGGTCGACCAGATCGTACTGACGCATCATTCGGACGCGAGACGCGCGTGCAGGCTTGACCGGCGTTGGCGTGTCCGCGACCGCGACGCCATCGGATGCAGCCTGCATCTGGCCGGATGTGCGCCGTCGCGTCGGCATTAAGGATTGACCTCACTGTTTGGTGCTTGGTTCGTCCACAGCTTCGCACATTTCCAAGCCACGCCAAGACAAGATCGTCATCACCTTCGCGTTGCTGCCATGTGTCGAATGTCTGCCAAGAACGACGAAAGCCCGGACCAGGGTCCGGGCTTTTGTTTGCTTAACGAATGTTAACGACTGTCGAAGGCCTACTCGTCTTCTTCCGGGACGTCTTCCGGCGGCGCGAGGCCCTCGAGGCCCTTCAGCAGATCTTCTTCGGTCATGCGCTCGATGGCGACCTCGGTGTCGTCGGCATCCACGCTGGCACCGGCCGAGCCGATCAGCGGCATATCCGACTCGGGTTCGTCGACTTCGACGAATTTCTGCAGCGAGTGAACCAGCTCCTCGCGCAGATCTTCAGGCGAGATCGTCTCGTCGGCGATCTCGCGCAGCGAAACCACAGGATTCTTGTCGTTATCGCGGTCAATCGTGAGTTGAGAGCCGGACGAGATCATGCGAGCCCGGTGGGCCGCCAGCAGGACGAGATCAAATCGATTGTCGACTTTGTCGATGCAATCTTCGACGGTGACGCGCGCCATGAATGCCGCTCCGTTGCAATGGAACAAAACTGGATGATTGACGCTCTACCTACAGAGACGGCCGCCTAACCGCAAGAACCAATTTGCGGCGGCTACCGGACCTCGGCGCGATCGGACCGGTTGTCACGATTGCGAGAGCGTCGTTTTGGCGAAGTGACAAACGTCGGGGCGGCTGTTTGAGTGTATCTAATAACCGTTGATCCACGGCGTGAACACCAATTCGCTACATTAGATGGCCATAGGACTTGGCCGTAGTTCATATTACAGCTTTGCGGCCGTTTGCGACGCCAGCGAATCTATATTCAGCAGCCGATCGCAGATCGACTGGTCAGCGCAGTGCTGATAAGCCCCTAAAATTCGCATGGCTCGCCATGCCAAAATACCTCACAACCGATGATGAGAGCCTTGATGTCCCCAATATCCAACAAAATCGCCCTGTTTATCGATGGCGCGAACCTTTACGCGACAGCCAAGACCCTCGGATTCGACATCGATTACAAACGTTTGCTGAAAGAATTCCAGAGTCGCGGCACGCTCGTGCGGGCGTTCTATTATACCGCCATCATCGAAGATCAGGAATACTCATCGATTCGGCCTTTGATCGATTGGCTCGATTACAACGGCTACACTGTCGTGACGAAGGCCACGAAAGAGTTCATCGACGCCAGCGGCCGACGCAAGGTCAAGGGCAACATGGACATCGAGCTTGCGGTCGACGCGATGGAATTGGCCGAGCACGTCGATCAGATCGTGCTATTTTCCGGCGACGGCGATTTCCGCTCGTTGGTCGAGGCCGTGCAGCGGCGCGGCGTGCGCGTCACCGTGGTTTCGACGATCTCGAGCCAACCGCCGATGATCGCCGACGAACTCCGCCGTCAGGCCGACGTCTTCACCGACCTGATCGAATTGCAGTCGAAGCTCGGCCGCGATCCGTCCGAGCGGCCTGCTCCGCGCGAACCCCGCAATGCGCCGCCGCAGTTCTTGCAGCGTTCGGTGTCGGCCTCCGTTGCACCGCGCGGCAATGATGACGCCTTCGACGACTGAGACCGGCGAACCCGGCCGCGACTGTCCGCTGTGTCCGCGACTCGTCGAGTTTCGGCACGCGGCGCGCGCGAAGAATCCCGATTGGTTCAACGCGCCGGTGCCGGCTTTCGGCGACCACAACGCGCGCGTGCTGATCGTCGGGCTTGCACCGGGCATGCAGGGAGCTAACCGCACCGGGCGACCGTTCACCGGCGACTACGCTGGCGATCTTCTCTACGCGACGCTCAAGACCTACGGTTTTGCGGACGGCGATTATCGGGCACGGCCGGATGACGGCTTTACGCTGCGCGACTGCCGGATCGTCAATGCGGTGCGCTGCGTGCCACCGCTCAACAAACCATTGCCGGTCGAGATCAACACGTGTCGGCAATTTTTCAGCGCGACGATCGCGCAGATGCCGCACCTGCGCGCGATCGTGGCGCTCGGTCGCATCGCACATGACTCAACATTGAAAGCTTTGGGATTGCGTGCGGCTGCCGCGCCGTTCAAACACGGCGCGGTGCATCAGGCCGGCGCACTTCGACTTTACGACAGCTATCATTGCTCGCGGTACAACACGAACACGCGCGTGCTGACGCCTGCGATGTTTGAGGCGGTGTTCGCGAAAGTGCGAGAGGATCTAGCGTAAGTCGGGTGGGCGGAGCGAAGCGATACCCATTGTTTTCGCGACTGGTGGTGGGTTACGCGCTCGCGTCGCGCAATGCGCGACGCAACGCTAATCCACCCTACGATCTTTGTGTCTTCGGATTGGCTTTCAACCACGCCAGCACGTCACCCGCATTCCGATCCGGCGGAAACACCGGATAAATGACGTGCGTGATAGCGGCGTCATCGACGATCAGCGCCATGCGCTTCAGCAACGTCTCGCCGCCCGCCTCCATCGTCGGCAAATCAAGCGCCTGCGCCAATGCGAGGTCGTGATCGGACAGAACGGGAAACGGCAGATGCAGCCGGTTCGCCATCTCGGTCTGATAGTCATTGTCCTGTGTCGAGAGACCGAACACATGGCGCGCGCCGGCGGCTTTCAAGTCGGCGAACAGATCGCGAAACGCACAGGTCTGTGGCGTGCAACCGCGCGCGCCGGGGATCATGTCCCAATCATCCACCAGTGCGATCTTGCCAGGCTCTCCGGTGCGCGGATAGACGAACAC
>JANMAN010000676.1:0-3150 GCA_031359885.1 Tardiphaga sp.
CGCTGCCGCCGTTCTCTTCCTATGCGCTGGAGAAGAAGCTCGCCCGCGATCCTTCCCGCTTCGGCAAGGGCGCGATCGAGGGCGTCGCCGGACCTGAGGCTGCCAACAATGCCGGCGCACAGACCAGTTTCATCCCGCTATTGACGCTCGGTATCCCCGCCAATGCGCTGATGGCGCTGATGATCGGCGCGCTGATGATGCAGGGCATCCAGCCCGGGCCGCAGATCATGCGCGAGCAACCCGAACTGGTCTGGGGCGTCATCGCCAGCATGTGGGTCGGCAATCTGATGTTGCTCGTGATCAACCTGCCGCTGATCGGCGTGTGGGTCTCGATGCTGAAAATTCCCTACCGGCTGCTATTCCCAGCGATCGTATTGTTCTGCTGCATCGGCACCTTCGGCATCGCCAACAATCTGTTCAATGTCTGTCTGATGCTCGGCTGCGCGCTGCTCGGCTACTTCTTCATCAAGGTCGGCGTCGAACCGGCGCCGCTGCTGCTCGGTCTCGTGCTCGGGCCGCAGCTCGAGGAAAATTTCCGGCGTGCGATGCTGCTGGCTGACGGCGATTTTTCGGTGTTCCTGCGCCGCCCGATCAGCGCCACGCTGCTCGCCCTCGTCGCGATCCTGTTCCTGCTGATGGTATTCCCGGCGATCAGGCGCAGCCGCCAGGAGGCGCTGGCGGAATGAACGCGACGCACCTCATTTCTTGCCTCATTTCTTTCCTTGCGGATAAATCGTCTCGCCGCGTTTGAGCATCGCGACGAACGTCTCGATCTTCTTTTTCCGCCCGGCTTCGGTTTTCATGTTGTGGGTCCGGAACGCCAGCGCGAAACGATTCTGCGCGCTGAGTTTTGCCAGCATCGCTTTTGCTTTGGGTTCGGCGTCGATCGCGGCCTGTAGATCGTCGGGGATCTTCATGTCCTTGCTGTTATAGGCGCGCGCCCAGCGCCCGTCGGCCTTGGCCTGATCGGCTTCTCTTGATCCGTGTTCGGTCATCCGGCCGTCTTCGATCAGCCGTGCAACGTTATCGACGTTGATCTGGCTCCAGATGCTCTTCCGTGTGCGCGGCGTGTAGCGCTGCAGATAGCTCTTGTCGTCAAAGCCCTTGCGCTGCCCGTCGATCCAGCCCCAGCACAGCACGACATCGATGGCCTCCTTCGGCGTGATCGATCTGAATCCGGAATCCACCTTGTGGATCTTGATCCAGATCTCGTCCTGCTTGTCGTGGTGTTTGCCGAGCCATTTGTAGAAGGACTCAGCATCCTTGAATTCACGGATGTTGTCGGGATTGATTTTAACGGGTGCCATTGATGATCAAAACCTTGCGATGCTCTAAACCTTGCGGCCGGATACGCCGGTGGCGCAACCGAAGAAGTAGCGGTGAAACTCGACCTGCAGTCCCTGCGCCCGCAGCATATCGGCGAACGCGGCGGCGTTGTCAAAGTTTTGGGTGTAGGTGCCGATCATTGCAAAATCCTGTGCACCGCGCAGGAACAGCCGTTCGATCAGCGGCAGTATGACCTTGAGATGAAAGCGATAGAGCGGACGCAGCACCCAGCCTTTCGGATCCGACGCCTCGATCATCGCGAACCCGCCGCCCGGCTTCAGCACCCGTGCAACGAGTGCGGCCAATCGCGCGTGCTGCGCGGGGTTGAAGGTCTTCAGCCCGAATGTCGAGATGACGAAGTCCGCACTCTCGGGTGAAATTTCGCTTGCCAGCACATCGTCCTCGATGAATTTGATCCGGTGCGCGCGATGCGCATGCAGGCGCGTCATCGCGAGACGATGCATCCCTGAGGAAATGTCGACCGCGGTGATCGAGCCGATCGCATCGAAGCGCTTCAGCAGATGCGGCCAGACCTCACCGGTGCCCGCCATCAGATCGTAGCCATGCGCGCCGGGCATCGAAACGTCCGGAAGCGATGCGACGCACTGCCGGCGCCAGCGCTCGATGAAGCCAAAGGACACAACCCAGCTGAAGGTGATGTAGCGGTCCGAGCAGCGATCGAACACGCCCTTCACGTATTGGGCGTCGTAGATGTCATCCATCATGCCCCCAGGCAGTCATCGCCGTGCGGTCGCCAGTCTACACACATCTCCCGGCGGTTGCTGGAACCTGCTTTGCATCTGAATTATCGAGGGAATTCGCTGTTTTGGAGGCTGGCTGATCGCGTCGGTCGGACACGAAGATGTGAGTATTATATCGTATACGATTAAATCGGACGAATTGACTTTCGGAGCCCGCGGAGCTTTATAGAGCGCACACGAATAGATCGTATCCGATCTATCACACAAAGGAGAAGGACCATGACCAATGCAAGCAAGACCGCGACGACCGCCATGAAGCTCGAGGTCGTCGTTATCCCGGTTTCCGACGTCGATCGCGCCAAGGCGTTCTATGCCAGCCTCGGCTGGCGGCTCGATGCCGATTTCGCCGACGGCAAGGACTATCGCGTCATCCAGTTCACCCCGCCCGGCTCCGGCGCCTCGGTGATCTTCGGCAAGAACGTGACGGCCGCGGCGCCCGGCTCCGCCCAGGGTCTCTATCTGGTCGTCTCCGACATCGAAGCCGCGCGCCAGGAATTGCGTGACCGCGGCGTCGACGTGAGCGAAGCGTTCCACGCCGCCAACGGCGTGTACACCGGCAAACATGAACCTTTCCTGCTCGGACGCGATCGTGTCAGCGGTCCGGATCCCGAGCATCGCACCTACCAGTCCTATGCTTCCTTCAACGATCCCGATGGCAATGGCTGGCTGTTCCAGGAAGTCACGGCGCGCGCGCCCGGACGCGTCGAGGGCGACACGGCGTTCTCGTCGTCGGCCGACATCGCAAGCGCGCTCCGACGCGCGGCGGCAGCCCATGGCGAGCACGAAAAACGGAACGGCGGCCAGCACGATGCGAACTGGCCGGACTGGTACGCCGAATACATCGCCAAGGAACAGGCCGGCGAGCCGCTGCCGCTCTAAGCAGCAGCTATTCCCCTTAACCCACGGAGAATCGATATGAGCAACCACCTGATGTAGACAATGCGCGTAATGGCGACGGCGGTGCTGATGACGGCAAGCGTGTTAGCGCTGCCGTCAGCGCAAGCGCAGCCATCCGGAGTCAAGCGAACCGATCTGCAGCGGCATGATCTCAGCGCCCCCGGGC
>JANMAN010000682.1:0-2546 GCA_031359885.1 Tardiphaga sp.
CCTTGGACGCCGCCATACCGACGCGGACCCCCATGGCACATGCGGAAGCCGTGGCCGCCACCACGAGGCGACTGCGCCCTTCGCGCCCGACCAGCACAAACGGACATTCAAGCGGAGGTCCGCCATGCGTCCTGCGCCACCGGTCGGTGTGCCAGGTCGGCAGGCAGACCGAGACGACCCTTGGCATCGCAAGCCTCGACGATGAAATCCGCGCTTTCTCCGGCGCGGCATCGGATCAATTCTAGCTGCCACCGCGCCCGGCCGACGCCCGGCACCGGCAACGGCGACGACGGCAATGCCGTCACCCGCCACCTTGTCGTCGCGGCCGTGGGCTGACCGAAATCGGCGGCTTCCGCCTGTCGACGCCACCTGCGGATCGCGATGCCGATCGTGCCGGAAGCTTCTGCTGCCAGCTGCAACCGCCGCGACGCTGTCATCGAAAGCCTGGCGACTTCGGCGACGGCCGCTCCGAGGCCCTTATGACGAAGCCCCTCCTCGAAACACGCCAGCACGGTCTTCTCGTCGCCGCACTCGACGAAGATCACCCTAGAGGACGGGAGCCCCGCCTGCGCCACGGCCGGTGCGAACAGGTCCGCGCGCGTGAAGCACCACAAGACCTTGCCTTTTGTCCGGCCGGCGATGCCGGCCGCGAACAGGGCTGCTGCGGCACCATGCACAGCGCCGTTGCCGCCACCGGCCACTTCGTGCAGCGCGCCCACAGCCAACCCACCGCCGGGCAACGTCCGGTCGATCTCGTCCACGCCGAAAGCAAGCGTATCGCGTTCCAGCCGAGGTGCGGCCAGCCGCTCGATTCGATGGCGCAACTCTTGGATGACGGCACTCGACACTCGGAACCCGTAAAGCTCAGCAAGGCACGACCTCGCCTCGTCAGTTCTTGATTTGTTCTACAAGCCCTGCAAGAGTCAATCAGGGAATCTCAGCCTGACCAGACGGATGGTCGATCGATCGGGCGAACCCGTTGCGGCCAATGATAGAATCGCCGAGTCTATTTTTTGTGATGGATCGATCATGCTTACGACGGCGGCCGGTTGCAACCTTGACATGCTCAATCCGAAGCAGCAACGGGGCGTCGAGCATGGCATCGGTGAGGCGTGCACTGCAGGTACGCTGCGCAAGATCATTCACGTGGACATGGATGCATTCTACGCATCGGTCGAACAGCGCGACAATCCGGAGCTGCGCGGCAAGCCCGTCGCCGTCGGAGGATCCCGGGAACGCGGTGTCGTGGCTGCCGCCAGCTACGAAGCCCGAAGGTTCGGCGTCCGCTCCGCAATGCCATCGGTCACCGCGCGTCGGCAATGCCCCGAATTGATCTTCGTTAAGCCGCGCTTCGAAGTCTACAAGGCCATCAGTCAACAGATACGCGCAATCTTTGCCGAGCATACCCCGATCATCGAACCATTGTCGCTCGACGAGGCCTATCTCGACGTCACCGAAAACATTCAGGGCATCGCGCTCGCGCGCGACATCGCGTTGCAGATCCGAGCAACCATCAAAGCCGAAACCGGTCTCAACGCATCGGCGGGTATCTCGTACAACAAGTTCCTGGCAAAGCTCGCGTCCGACCACCGCAAACCGAACGGCCAATACGTGATCACTCCGGAGATGGGACCGACCTTCGTGGAAACGCTACCGGTCGGCAAATTTCACGGCATCGGACCGGCGACTGCCGCCAAGTTCGATGCGCTCGGCATCCGCACCGGCTTCGACATCCGAAACCAATCGCTGCCGTTTCTGGAAGCGCACTTCGGCAGATCGGGGATCTATTACTATTGGATATCCCGCGGGATCGACGATCGTTCCGTGCGTGCCAACCGCGTCCGGAAATCCGTCGGCGCGGAGAATACGTTCGCGCGTGATTTGACCGAACTGGGCGACATGGTCGCCGAACTAAAGCCCCTGGTCGACAAGGTCTGGCGGCATTGCGAAAACACCGGAGATCGCGGGCGCACAGTCACGCTCAAGGTCAAATTCGACGACTTCGAGATCATCTCCCGCAGCAGATCGACTCCGGAAACGATCGATAGTGCAATGGAACTGGAGCGAATGGCGTCGGCCCTCCTGCAGGCGCTGTTTCCTCTATCAAAGGCTGTGCGTCTTTTGGGTGTGTCGCTGTCTTCGCTTCGACGACCTTCGAACGATCGACCACAGATGAGTTTGTTCGACCGAACGAACGAATGAACTGCCTGCCCGGCAAACCTGGACCCATGAAAAAGACTGAGGGAGACCTCACGGCAATGACAGCCGCTCATCCGAAGACCGCCCACAAGACGAACGTGATGAAACCGGCCAGCGAAACTGCGATGATCGCAGCGAGGATTTCATCCGACAGAGGATCAGACAATCTATCCATCTATCTTTGTTCAAATTATCGTTCGGACTTACGCCCGACCCGCTCCCGACGGGACATCAGGAACCATTCTCTGCTGCGACCTCGACGCAGCCGAACGTGCAAAGTTATCTATCGAGTGAGATCGTCCTGGTCTTGAAAAAGAAGTCAAAGCGTAGATGAGTAAACTCCAAAG
>JANMAN010000734.1:0-2513 GCA_031359885.1 Tardiphaga sp.
TGCGTCCGCCGGGTTGCTCGGCCATGATCGTGCCGTCGAAGCGATGCCAGTTGCGCGCCTCGTAGAACGCGACATTGTGCGGCTCGCAGAACAACAGCGCGAAATCGAGCGCCTCGCGGTCGCGAAAGGTTTGAACCGCCGCGTTGAGCCCGATGCTGGCATAGCCGCTGCGGCGATGGTCCGGATGCGTCGCGACGCCGCCGATCCCGGCGATCGGATGCTTGCGGCCTTTCCACAGCACCGTGCGAAAAAACAATCCGACATGGCACACGACGCTGTCGGGCGTCTCGACCAGCACGCGCAGATCGGCATTCGCCCACTGGATATGGCCCCATGACGATTTGGCGACATCCGCTTTCGGCCACACGGCTTCCAGCAGCGGCCGGGCATAAGGCCAGCCGGCGTCGCCGGACACGATGTCGATTTCGATGCTCATGGTCGCGATCGCCTCATGATTTCGCGCAGCACGCATGACATGGCGCGGATGGTCAAGCATCGCTCGCAATGGCACAGTGAATAAAATTTTTCTGTTTTAAGTTATTTGCGGGGGCGACGTGCGATGACACAGGCGCAGCTTTCAACCTTCCAACGGTGGTCCATTCTTGCAGGTGCCGCCGTGCTGCTCAGTCTGGCGATGGGCATGCGCCAGAGCTTCGGCCTATTTCAGCCGTCCGTGATTCGCGACGTCGGCATCACCACGGCGGATTTCTCGTTAGCGACGGCCTTGCAGAATGTCGTGTGGGGCGTCTCGCAGCCCATGGTCGGGTTGCTCGCCGACCGCTACGGCGCGCGCTGGGTGATGATCTCGGGCGTCGTGATCTATGCCGTCGGACTGCTCACGATGATGTTGGCGACATCGGCGCTGATGTTCACGCTCGGCTGCGGGCTGTGCATCGGTCTCGCCTTGTCTTGCACGGCGTCGAGCATGACCATGACGGTGACATCGCGCACGGTGTCGGCGGCCAAGCGGAGCGTCGCGATGGGCGCGGTCTCGGCTGCCGGGTCGCTAGGTCTCGTGATCGCGTCGCCACTCGCGCAAACGCTGATCTCTACGGCCGGCTGGCAGATGGCGCTGGTCGGGTTTCTCGGCCTCGTCGCCGTGATGTTGCCCTCGGCGATCTTCGCCGGCCGCGCCGACGAGATCGAATTGTCGAAAGCCGACGCGAGCGAGCAGAAAATCGGCGCGGTGGTGCAGGCGGCCTTGGGCCATTCGGGCTTCGTCGTGATGGCGATCGCGTTCTTCGTCTGCGGTCTGCAATTGGTGTTCATCACCACGCATTTGCCAAACTATCTCGCGATCTGCGGGCTCGATCCGTCGCTCGGCGCGACGGCGCTGGCGATCATCGGGCTGTTCAACGTGATGGGCTCTTACGCGTTCGGCTATCTCGGCGGGCGCTATCCGAAACAATATCTGCTCGGCGGCATCTACATCGTGCGCTCGCTGGCGTTGGCCGCTTATTTCTGGTTTCCCGCCACAGCTCTGTCGACCATGGCCTTCGCAGCCGTCATGGGTTCGCTGTGGCTCGGCGTCGTGCCGCTCGTCAACGGCCTCGTCGCCCAACTGTTCGGCCTGCGCTTCATGGCGACGCTGACAGGCATTGCCTTCCTCAGCCATCAGGCAGGATCGTTCATCGGCGCATGGGGTGGCGGTATGATCTACGACCGACTCGGCAGCTACGACCGCGCCTGGCAGGCCGCCGTGCTGATCGGCCTGATCGCCGGCGCCTTCCAAATGCTGATGAATGTGCGGCCGCCGCAGCGCCGCGATGCCGTCGAGGCGGCGATGCCCAGCGCGGCTTGATGTCCCGCTGGCCTATTCGGGGCGGAACCATCTATAAAGGGCTCCGTTGAACTTCCATCCCCAATGACCGCGGATTTGACCCATGACCTTCACGCTTCCCGACTTGCCCTACGCCCATGACGCACTCGCGCCGTATATGTCCAAGGAAACGCTCGAGTATCATCACGACAAGCATCATCAGGCTTACGTGACGAACGGCAACAACGCGATCAAGGGCACCGAATTCGAGGGCAAGTCGCTCGAAGAGATCGTGACCGGCTCGTTTGGCAAGAACCCGGCCGTGTTCAACAATGCCGGCCAGCATTTCAACCATCTGCACTTCTGGAAATGGATGAAGCCCAACGGCGGCGGCTCCAAGCTGCCGGGCGTGCTGGAAAAGAAGATCACTGAAGACCTCGGCGGCTTCGACAAATTCAAGACCGATTTCGCCGCTGCCGGCGTCGGTCAGTTCGGCTCTGGATGGGCCTGGCTGCAGGTCAAGAACGGCAAGCTCGAGATCGCCAAAACACCGAACGGCGAAAATCCGCTGGTTCATGGTGCCACGCCGATCCTCGGCGTCGATGTCTGGGAGCATTCCTATTACATCGACTACCGCAACGCTCGACCAAAATACCTCGAAGCGTTCATCGATCACCTCGTCAACTGGGACTACGTCGAGGAGCTGTATTCCAAGGCGGGTGTGTAGGATTTGCGTTTGCCTTTTCTAGGCATG
>JANMAN010000736.1:0-1668 GCA_031359885.1 Tardiphaga sp.
GCGACGATGCCTTGTCGCGCGCACGTTTCGATTTCCGCTGGGAGGATCAATTCAATCTTGGCCTCGATCAGGAGACGGCCGTCGCCTATCACGACGAGACGCTTCCGAAGGATGCGCACAAGGTCGCGCATTTCTGCTCGATGTGCGGGCCGAAATTCTGCTCGATGAAGATCACGCAGGATGTCCGCGACTATGCGGCCGGGTTGGGCGACAACGAGAAGGCGGCGCTGGGTCTCGGCCCCGACGGCAAGCTCGCCAGCATCGGCATGACCATGAGCGGCGTCATCGAAGACGGCATGGCGACGATGAGCGAGAAGTTTCTGAAAATGGGCGGCAAGGTTTACGTCGAAGCCGACGCTGTCAAAGACAGCAACAAGGTGTTGTGAAGAGACGCCTTCGCTTCCGAGAGTATAAATGAGTGCGCCGCTGCTTCCGAGAACGAAGCAGCGGCGTCATTCATGGTAGATGCACGGCATCACGCCGGGCGCCTGCTGGGAGCAAGGGAGGCGCGTATGAGAACCATTGTCGCGTTGGCAGTGATCGCCTTGTTGGTCACGCCGGTGATGGCACACGCCAAAGGTCGCCGCGACCAGTCCGCGGCCATCAAGCCGGACGACGCCGCCAAACGAAAGGCCGACGCCGCCGCCTATGAGCGCGCGCTCAAATCCATCCCCGAGCCGAAAGTGAAGATCGATCCGTGGTCGGGTGCGCGGTAGGGAGAGGTATTGCGGTTTCTTCGATAAAACGACAGTCCGCGCTTAGCGTCAGCCGCGTTTTTCGCATTGTCATGCGACTCGATATGCAAAACGGGCAACCGATGATGTCGGTCGTCGCGCGACTTGACCGCATTTATAAACAACCTTAGATTGAGTTAAGCGATTTTGGAGTGGCTGATGACCACGCGTATCATTCTCGCATTTTTGCTAGCGGGTTTCAGTACATCGGCTGCAGCGCAAATGCTCGTCGAAAGCGCAGAGCGCGATCAGGTAGTCAGCATCGAACACGATAGCCCCGAAATGACTGAGGCCTTTCGCAAGGGACGTTCAACGCTTGGCGCGTTCTTTGATCTCGCAGAAAATCCCCGAGAGGGCATGGACACATTTTCAGTAAAGATCGGCATACCGACACGGCGAGGCCATGAGTACATCTGGATCGGAAATTTCCGCCGCGCGAACGGCCTTGTCACCGGTAGAATCGACAACACGCCGCGCTGGACGAAAAAGATCAGTGAAGGCCAAGTCATCACGTTTCGTGAGACCAGAATCGTCGACTGGCTATATGTCGACGGCGACCGGACGAAAGGCAACTTCACCGCCTGCGCGATGAACAAGATGAGTTCGGCGGCTGAGGCTGAGGCAATGGTGGAGCGTTTCAAGTTGACTTGTGAAGATTAAACAATTTTCAGAAACGCCCGCGGCTTCTCCGACATCTCGAGGATGATATTGAACGTTCGGTGTGCAAATGTATGCGGAGCTTCGCGTCGAAATGTCAGGTGAGCTGACAACCGAGTCGTGTGAATGCTGCGGAGACATCACAGCAACAGCATGGGGAGAGGTGTGGTCCGCCAGCAGCGCGATTGCGGTCTATCGTGTGCAATGGACCGAAGGCCGTTTCGACGAATACGGCGCACGCATCGATCTCATTCTCGGGCGATGGGGCAAGGAGTCA
>JANMAN010000740.1:0-3367 GCA_031359885.1 Tardiphaga sp.
AAGACATTCGAAGCCGACGACTTTATCGTCGCTGAGCCGGATTTTAGGCTGGTAGTAAAGTTCGAAGCGACCTTCTTTCAAAGCAAGGCGCGCCTCGCGAAGCGAGGTCTTCTTTTCGTCGGCCAACAGACCGAGGTCGGATCGGTAAGACCGATAACAATTCCGGCCGGCATTCTTCGCCTCATAGAGTGCGAGATCGGCTTCGCGGACCACCTCATCTGCGGTGAAGGATTCATGCGCGGCCCGACGCGTATAGCCGAGCGACGATGAGATTTGAAACGTATGAGTTCGCCAGACGATCGGTTTCCGAACGGCGTCCATCAAGGCTTCCGCGAATTGTGCGTCGTCGCAATCATCTTCGTTGCCGTAACGAATGACCGAAAATTCATCGCCGCCGGTTCGGGCGAGATGCCCGGAATTCTTGACGACGATCTTCACGCGGTTGGCGATCTTTCGAAGGCAGGCATCGCCCGCGTCGTGCCCGAACGTATCGTTGATATCTTTGAAGCCGTCGAGATCGAACAAGAAGAACGACATCGACGATGATGCAAACGCTTCGTTCGCACCTCGCTCCGTGAGATGGACGCGAAATCCTCGCCGATTCAGCAGACCTGTTAAATCGTCCTGCTCTGCCAATCGCTTGACCTTGTCCGTCAGGCGTCGCTGTTCCGTGATGTCTTGTTTCATCCCGAAGCGACGCAACTCCTTGCCGTCTTGGATCTCGACGTCGCCCATCAGGCGAACCCACTTCATATTGCCTTTGGCCGTGTACATACGCCCTTCGAAGGTGAAGCCGGTTTTGTTCCGATGAGCTTCACCCATGGCGGCTATCAGCCGGCGGCGGTCCGACGGAGGATAGCCCAACAAATGATTTTGCAGACCGACGCGGGTGTTCGGCTCCATGTCGTGCAAAGCGAACATGCTTTTCGTCCAAATCAACTCGTCGGTGCCGGTTGCGATCTCATAGCCGCCCATCTTGGCAAGATCGCAGGCGCGGTCGAACAGGCGCAGTTGATTTTCCAACGCTTTGGACTGGGTCGCGAGGGCTTGCTCCGTCCGATGTGACTTCAAGAGCGACTGAGCCAGATCACCCAGATAGCGCAGCCGCTGCAGGTCGGCGGGGGCATAGTGGCGTGGCTTGGTATCGATGACGCAGAGGCTGCCGATGTTGAGACCGGGCTCCACTGCCAAACTCACGCCGGCATATGACCGGATATTCGGGTCACCGCACACCAACGGATTGTGGATGAAATTGCAGTCTTTCGTAGCGTCAGGGACGACGAAAGGCGCATCGGAGCAAATCGTACGGCTGCAAAACGCGACATCGCGCGACGTTTCCGCAACGTCGAAACCGGTCGATGCCTTCAACCATAGACGATCGGCATCGATCAAGCTGATCGCAACCATCGGCACTTCGAAGATATCTTGGACGACGGCAACGAGCTTGTCGAATTCCGGGTCGCGATCGGTGTCGAGGATTTTCAAATTGAGCAAGCTGAGGACCCGGTCGGATTCGTTCTCGGGCACGGGGTGCGCCATTTTGAGGCCTCAGGCGGTTGCTGTCGTCACTCCTCGTTTTTTGGCACGGCCGCGTTAACAGGCCCGCCGAAAATATAGTAAACAATGCATAAGTCTTAACGCTCGCCCGGACATAGCGAAGGTCGTTCGAATGGCTGCTTGGATTGCCCCCGCCCTACTCTCGCGGGACAAACGAGTTTGTAGCGCGACGCAGCTTTCTACCGCTCACACCCACACGAACGGTTTCGAGATACCAAGACCGCAGCCGGTCAGTCCCAAGACTTCAGGATCGCGAGCGTGAGCGGATCACGAACGCCTGCATAAAACTGCCCGATCGCATCGGCGAAAATCGGTTGCTCGGAAACCGCATCGAACAGCGTCATGGACGATCTGAATTTGAGATCGTCAGGATGGCCCAGTATCTCGGTGATCGACCGGTTCGGGAGTGCAACCAACAATCGCGTACAGTCGAGCAGCCGCCCGCCCAGAACGTCGTGCGCCAGATAAGCTTGTGCCTTGGCGCGCGATCTGATCGCGTAGCGCTGCGCCATCGCGCTGGTGCCCAGTCCCGCGATTTGCGGGAAGATGAACCACATCCAGTGGCTCTGTTTCCGACCGGCCGATAGCTCGTCGATGACGCGCGGATACACGCCCTCTTGCGCCTGCACGAAACGATCGAGCTCGGATGCCACCAATTCGATCCCTCTGGAGAGATGCGCGGATAAATTCGAACAGACGGTCTCGGCTGCCTTCTCTGAAATCCGACCTTACCTAGCGTCACGGCGCGGAGCCTCGGTCGTCTCACGACCGATCAAGCCGGGAGATTCGCCGGGTGACAGGATAAACTTGTAAATCAACGCACCGATCGCGGCACCGATGAGCGGAGCGATCCAAAACAGCCAGAGCTGAGATGCCGCGTTCGTCGTTGCAAAAAACGCGACGGCGGTCGAGCGCGCCGGATTGACCGACGTATTGGTCACGGGGATCGAGATGAGGTGAATAAGAGTCAGGGCTAAGCCGATTGCGATCGGCGCGAAACCTGCCGGCGCCGCGCGCGACGTCGATCCAAGAATGACGATCAGAAAGGCCGCCGTCAGCACGACCTCCGCAATGAACGCCGACATCATCGAGAATTTTCCCGGCGACAGCGCGCCGTAGCCGTTGGACGCAAAGCCGCCTGGCGCGAAATCGGGCGCTCCCGATGCAACGGCGTAGAGAACCGCGGCGCCGCACAGTCCGGCGATCACCTGTGTGATCCAATAGGGGATCAACTCGCGCCAATCGAAACGTCCGCAGATCGCCAAACCAAGCGACACCGCCGGATTGAAATGGCCGCCGGAGATGCCACCGACCGCATAAGCCATCGTCAACACGGAGAGCCCGAAAGCCAGGGAAACGCCGACGAAACCGATCCCGAGTTGAGGAAAGCCCGCGGCCAGCACCGCACTGCCGCAACCGCCGAAGACCAGCCAGAACGTGCCGACAAATTCCGCGCTCAATTTTCGCGACATCACGTCTCTCCCCCGGATATTCATTCTCCGAAGGGTGAACATTGTTCAAAGAGAGAGCAAGATCTTTTGCTGCGATTGTCGGGGATTAATCTGCGGCTTTATTGAACCCTGTCAACGGGCCGACAAAGGTTGCGGCTCGGACATGTCCGAATTCCTACACCGCTGGCTCAGACAATCTTATCCAGGATCTTCTGCGGCACCGGCACGCTACCCGCAAATGACGGTCGTTTCTCCATGCGGTCGCTAAACGTCGCGAGCTTCGGATAAGCCGATCGCCAATCGATGGCAGGTGCACGCACGCAGAGATAACCGAAGACGGTCCCGACTGCGATGTCACC
>JANMAN010000741.1:0-3977 GCA_031359885.1 Tardiphaga sp.
ACTTGCTTTACGCCGGTGGAACTCGAGGCAAGAAGCTGGTCGCGCTGGTCGGTCAGAAGACGGCAGTAGCTATAGCGGTTCGGAATGTCTCTGGACGACGGCGCTGGTCAAATTAAATGAACGGCTAAGCGACGCGCCAATGGAGGCGTAGCAGAGGTAGCCTGATGATAAGCGCTCTATCTTCCACGCGAAGGGAGGCTGTTATGTATAGGAATATCCTGCTTGCTTATGACGGGTCGGTCGAAGGCCGGCTTGCGTTGCGGGAAGGCGCGAAGCTCGCGCAGCTGTGCGGATCAGAAGTGTGCTTGCTTGCAGTGGTCGAAATTTCAGCGACCGTTGCACTCGAGGGCCAGTTGGGCACGTCGATCAATGAGCAGCGAGGATATTAAGAAAAAATTTTAGCCGAAGGCGCTGACCGGCTCGCCGAAATGGGTTTTGCGCCGGTGGCAAAATTGAGCATGGGGGATCCAGCAAAAGAGATCGTCAAGGTACCCGCCGAGATTGGCGCAAATCTTGTCGTCGTGGGCCACCGTCAACACGGCCGGTTATCGCAATGGTGGTTCGGGTCGATCGGAACATATCTGGTGAGGCACCTGCGGTGCAGTGTGCTAGTTGCACAGACAGAGATCAGCGATACGCAATTTGCCAAGATGACGGACCCTGGATGAGCTAAAGATAACCTGGAGCAGTTCGGATTCCATACCCGTTAGGAAAGCATGAACAAAGGCGCAAACTCCTCCTCGAAAACTGCAAAACCCGCCAAATCTCGTTCCGGAAAGACCGGCGGGGACGGTGCGGCGCTAAACGATCGAGGTTCGGCGCCTGAGCCGATCGTCGGCGTGACATCGGAGGCCGGTCAGGAGATCGAGGCTCCGCCGCCCGAACTGCTCGAAGCCGATCCAGCGCTGTCCGCCGAAGAGGCCGAGCAAGTCCGCAAGGATTATCTGCTGACGCGCTTCTGGATCAGCGCGCGCGGGTTCTGGAGCAAATCCGGCGACCGGCTGGCCTGGGTTTTCACGATCGGTTTGCTGGCGCTGATCGTGACAAATGTCGGCTTCCAATACGGTATCAACGTCTGGAATCGCGCGATTTTTGACGCCATTGAGAATCGCGATGCGCCAAGCGTGTTGCATCTGTCAGGGGTGTTCTTTCCCCTAGCGATCGGCAGCGTATTGCTCGGGGTCGCGCAAGTTTATGCCCGGATGGGCACGCAGCGGCGATGGCGCGCATGGCTGGCAAACTCGGTTGTGACGCGCTGGCTTCGCAATGGGCGTTATTATCAGCTCAATCTCGTGAGCGGCGACCACCAAAATCCAGAATACCGTATCGCCGAAGACCTGCGCATTGCGACCGACTCGCCGGTCGATTTCGCCGCCGGCGTGACATCGGCGTTTCTGTCGGCCGCAACGTTCATCGCCGTGCTCTGGACTATCGGCGGCGCGCTCACCGTTACGCTGGGCGGAAGCACGTTCACCATTCCAGGCTTTCTCGTGATCGCTGCGGTGATTTACGCGGCGATCGCGTCGGGTTCGATCATGACGATCGGCCGCCGATTTGTGCAGGTCTCGGAAGACAAGAACCAGGCAGAAGCCGAGTATCGCTACGCACTGACCCGCGTGCGTGAAAACGGCGAAAGCATTGCGTTACTCGGAGGTGAAGACGAAGAACGTGACGGAATCAACAAGACGTTCGGGAAAGTTTTGAAGGAATGGGCGCGGCTCGCCGGCCAACACATGCGCACTACCCTCGTGTCGCAAAGCTCGAGCCTCATCGCCCCGGTGGTGCCGTTGCTGCTG
Organism: Tardiphaga sp.; assembly: GCA_031359885.1. Taxonomy (GTDB): domain Bacteria; phylum Pseudomonadota; class Alphaproteobacteria; order Rhizobiales; family Xanthobacteraceae; genus Tardiphaga. The sequence goes on from JANMAN010000741.1 coordinate 1,797, forward strand.
TGCGCGCCGAAATTTCTCGCCGGCGAAATGTCGCTCGGAGAAGTGATGCAGGCGGCGTCGGCATTCACCATCGTGCAGACGGCGTTCGGCTGGCTGGTCGATAATTATCCGCGACTTGCCGACTGGAACGCCTGCGCGCGTCGCATCACCTCGCTGATGATGTCGCTCGACGGCCTAGAACGCGCCGAATTGGGCGATGGCATTGGCCGCATCAAGCGCGGCCAGACGACAAACGACGCAATGCTTAGCCTTCACGATTTGTCGGTGACGCTCGACGACGGCACCGCCGTGGTGGGTGAGGCCGAGGTTGCGATCAACGCCGGCGAACGCCTGCTAGTCGCAGGCGAAAGCGGCACCGGCAAGAGCACGTTGGTGCGCGCCATCGCCGGACTATGGCCATGGGGTGGCGGTAGCGTCAACTTCCACCCTGATCGCCGGTTGTTCATGCTGCCGCAGAAACCCTACGTGCCGTCGGGCACGCTTGCGCGCGCAGTCGCTTATCCGGGCGCATCGGACGACTGGACGTCGGACGAGATGGGCGACGCCCTCGACAAGGTTGGACTCGGTCATTTGCGTGACAAGCTCGATGAGGATGCGCCGTGGGACCAGACGCTATCGGGCGGCGAGAAACAGCGCCTTGCCTTCGCTCGGCTGTTTCTGCACAACCCCGACATTATCGTTCTGGACGAAGCGACCTCTGCGCTCGATGCGAAAAGCCAGGACAAGATGATGGAATTGATGACGAAGGAGTTGCCGAACGCGACCGTGGTCAGCGTCGCACATCGCGTTGAACTCGAAGTCTTCCACAGCCGCAAGATCGTGCTCGAACGACGCAAGGGCGGCGCCAAACTAGTCAGCGATATCGACCTCATTCCCCGTAAGGGGAAGCGACGTCTGCTAGGACGATTTCTGCGTGCGCGCACGGCACGACGACATCAGCCGCAGGACGCTTAGAAAGTTAAATTGGCCGGGCGGGGTATAGCGACGTGCGAGCCGGCGCTTCGCATGTGATGTCCTCAGCAGCACAAAATTTACTTGGCGCCCTGAGGTCATTATCAGTGCATGTCGTCAGCCGCTGCCAAATGTGGCCCGGTCATGCCGGCAGGGTGAGGCCCGAAGCTGCCCTCTCGGTGCCGCTTCCACGTTCCTTTGTCGCCTGATCCTTTGTCGGAACTAAAAGCAGATGCAAACTGCCAACTGCAGCGACTGATGCGCGTTGTCGTTGTCGGTGACCACCATGAGGCCGGTGGATGCTGGCCTGTTGCAGGATTCGGCCGACCGCTTGCCGTCTAATAAGTTCTAAAAGGTATGTCGATAAGAAACTGTTTTCCGCCTTCTGATTTGAATTGAGAAGCGTGGAGTTAAGCCACGATGTGGTTCGTGTTCGTAATAGCCAGCATCATCTACACAGTTGCCTTGTGGTTGATCAGCCTTGCCTGGCTTTTAACGCTTCTTGTGCCCTACCTGATCGTTGGCGGCGTGGTCGTCTATTTTGTCATTCGAAGTTCGCGGGAACAAGCTAAAATTGAAGCGTCTCTTGAACATTACGCTGAACGTCATCGCGAGCTTAATCGACAAGAGATGGCTGCGTGGGAGGCTGTTGTGGTCGATCGGCAAAGGGATGCTGATAGGCGAACGAAGGCGCCGCAAAAATTCGACAAACGTCGGTAGCTGGAGTTTCTACCAGCTTGTATCCTTCCCAATGGCCGGGGCAGCGTTAGTATTATGGCAGCACCTGCATTTGCGATTCCTGTTGGCAAAACTGCAAAGAGGTCGCTAATCGGGATGCAGGCGTAATCCAGGTTCGCTATCGTCCATATTCTCGTGGGTACCACCGTTCGCGGATTATCCTATAGTGCAATTAATATGGGGACGGTCCTTACCGTATTCCGGGAGCTGCCTCGGCCGCGTTTTATACAGAATAGGCCCTTGCCACATCGTCGGTCACTTCCGGTTCTCAACCACAGCGCGAGATAAGTCAGGCCCAGGGCCCGAAGCACAACCCGTATCGCTCGCGGGTTTGCCGCTGCCGAGGATCTCAGTTCGTCGCTGAGTTTATCGAAACCAAATCTCGCACCGGCGGCTATCAAAACTGCGCGGGTGCACCTCTGGAACTGACTCAGATTCCGCGCATTTATAGAACTTCGGCGAGAATGCTTTCGATAAGCGTACATAGCTTCA
>JANMAN010000753.1:0-1770 GCA_031359885.1 Tardiphaga sp.
CATGCCGTTTGCGGTGCAACGAGCCTATACCCGCGGTCGGGATCAGGCCAGAGCGGACCTTCTGCTTCGGCGATGAAAGGGGCCAGAATTTGACGTGGATGCAGCCGTAGGGTGGGCAAAGGCGCTCTCGGGCGACGTCTTCGTCGTCCGACCGGCGACGTCTTCGTCGTCCGACCGGCGACGGCTTCGTCGTCCGGTGCGCCGTGCCCATCGTTGGCCCTCATGGTGGGCACGGCGCAAGAGCGCCTTTGCCCACCCTACGATTTCTCGGTCTGCACCTTCTCCCCCACCATGAATTGCGCCGTGGCGAGCGCCGCAAAATGGCCGCCCTGCGCGACCAGCTCGTCGAAGGTTCCGCTCTCGATCACATGACCATGGTCGAACACCAGAATTCTGGTGGCGTTGCGGATCGTCGAGAGCCGGTGCGCGATCACGAACGTGGTGCGTCCCTTCATCACCTCGTCGAGCGCGGCATTAACCTTCGCCTCTGTCACCGCGTCAAGCGCGCTGGTGGCCTCGTCGAGTATCAGGATCGGCGGGTCTTTCAGCAGCGCGCGCGCGATCGACAGCCTTTGACGCTCGCCGCCGGACAGCATGTGGCCGCGCTCGCCGGCCGTGGTGTCAAACTTGTGGTGCGTGCGCTCGATGAACTCGAGCGCCTGCGCCCGTTGCGCCGCGACGCGCATCTCGTCTTCGGTTGCGTCCGGTTTGCCGACGCGCAAATTGTCGGCGATCGAGCGGTTGAACAGCAGCGGCTCCTGAAACACCACGCCGATGTTGCGCCTCAACGCCGCGAGCGTCATGCCGCGGATATCCATGCCGTCGATCCGGATGCGGCCCGACTGCGGATCGAACGCGCGATGTAGCAGCGCGATCGCCGTCGATTTGCCGGCCCCGGTACCGCCGACCAACGCAATGGTCTGGCCCGGCAACGCGTTGAACGACAGATCTTCGACCGCTGGGCGCTTGCCGTCATATGAAAACGACACGTTGTCGAATTCGATCAGCCCCTGCACTCGGCCTGGATCGACCGCGTCATGTCGGTCGCGCACCGCCGGGACGGCATCCAACACGTTCATGAATTCCTGCAAGCGCGGCGCTTCCATGAACACGCTGTTGATGAAGCCGACGACCTGTTCGAGGCGTTGAATGAGCATCGTCGCGAAGGTGACGAACATCACGATCTCGCCGACCGTGGTCAGGCCTTTCTGGTGCAGTCCGATGCCGACGCTAAAGATCGCGAGCACCGTGATCGTCGTCGAGGCTTTCGTCAGCACGGTGACCAGCGCCCACCAGGACAGCACCGGCATCTGGACCGCAAGCAATTCGCGCGCGACGTCGCGCAAGCCTTGCACTTCGGAATCGACGCGCACGAAACTCTGCACGAGCGCGACATTGCCAAGCGCGTCGGAGGCGCGCGCCGACAAATCGCTGTAGTGCTCCTCGACTTCGCCCTGCAATCCGTAGGTCTTGCGGACGACCAACGTCGTCAAGACCGTGAACACGATGCACAGAACGAACAGCAGGATTGCGAGCCGCCAATTGATGTAAAGCGACAACGGCAGCAGCACGGCCAGCGAGACGCTCGAAGCGAAGTGCTCGCGGAAAAAGCCGAGCCACAGCCGCCACAACGCATCCGTGCCTTGCAGCATCACCTTCATCAAGCGGCCGGAATGCGTGCCGGTGTGGAAGGTCAGCGGCAGTTGCATGATATGCTCGAAATAATTCGTGAGCACGGCCTGCCGTTGACGGTGCGCGAGGCGATCGGCG
>JANMAN010000498.1:0-3701 GCA_031359885.1 Tardiphaga sp.
AGGCGCGGCGGATACCGGCCCAACCGGCGCGGCGCCGTTGGCCGACGGATGTCCCGGCAGGAACGGCGCAAGATGCGCGCGGACGCCGATCGGGCCCATGCCCGGTCCGCCGCCGCCGTGCGGAATACAGAACGTCTTGTGCAGATTGAGATGGCTGACATCCGCGCCGTAATCGCCGGGCCGCGACAGCCCGACCTGCGCATTCATGTTCGCGCCGTCGAGATAGACCTGTCCGCCGGCCGCGTGAACGATCTCGCAGATTTCGCGAATGTGTTCTTCGAACACGCCATGCGTCGATGGATAGGTGATCATCACGGCGGCAAGCCGATTCTTGTGCCGCGCCGCCTTGGCACGGAGGTCGTCGACATCGACGTCGCCGCGCGCGTCGCATGACACGACGACGACTTCCATCCCGACCATCTGGGCGGATGCGGGATTGGTCCCATGCGCCGACGACGGGATCAGACATACATTCCGGTGCGAGTCTCCGCGCGAGACGTGATAGCCGCGGATCGCGAGCAGTCCGGCATATTCGCCCTGCGCGCCGGAATTCGGCTGCAACGAAATGGCGTCGTAGCCGGTGATGGCGCAAAGCCACGCATTCAACGTCGCGAACAGTGCGTGATAACCGCGAGCTTGGTCGGCTGGCGCGAAGGGATGCAGGCTGCCGAAGCCGGGCCAGGTCAGCGGCATCATCTCCGTCGTCGCATTGAGCTTCATCGTGCAGGAACCGAGCGGAATCATCGCGCGGTCGAGCGCGAGATCGCGATCGCTCAGCCTGCGCATATAGCGCAGCAGCTCGGTTTCCGAGCGATGCGCGTGAAACACCGGATGGGTGAGAAACGCGCTGTTGCGGATGAGCGGAGCGGGCAGGGCGTCGGGCGCATCACGGGCGATATCCACATAGGACAAAGCGCCACCGAAGGCGCGCCACACCGCTTCGATCGTCGAATCGGTTGTCGTCTCGTCGAGTGCGATGCCGAGCGTAGCACCGTTCACGCGAAGATTGATCCGCGCGTCGCGCGCGCGCGCAACGATCTCTTTTTTCCTCTCGCCGACATGGACGCTGATCGTGTCGAAGAACGCATCGCTCGCAAGCGTGAAACCAAGTTTGCGCAAGCCGGCTGCGAGCACCGCCGTGCGCCGATGCACCGTTCGCGCGATATGGGTCAGCCCCTCAGGGCCATGATAGACCGCGTACATCGACGCGATCACCGCGAGCAGCACTTGCGCGGTGCAAATGTTCGAGGTCGCCTTCTCGCGCCGGATGTGTTGTTCGCGCGTCTGCAAGGCGAGACGATAGGCCGGCGCGCCGCGGGAATCGATCGACAGTCCGACGAGCCGGCCGGGCAACGACCGCTTCAACGCGTCCCGCACGGACATGTAGGCCGCGTGCGGCCCGCCGTAACCCATCGGCACGCCGAAGCGTTGCGCGGAGCCGATCGCGACGTCAGCGCCGAGATCGCCCGGCGATGCGAGCAGCGTCAGCGCCAGCAGATCGGCAGCGACGATCGCGAGTGCGCCTTTCGCCTTCAACGCGGAGATCGCCGGTCGCAGATCGCGCACGACGCCCGATGTGCCCGGATATTGCAGCAGCCCGCCAAAAAAGAAGTCGCCGCCGAACACTTTCGATGCGTCTAGATCTGTGAGCGGATCGCCGACGATCAGCGTCCAGCCGAGCGGCTCCGCGCGTGTGCGCAACACGGCAAGCGTCTGCGGATGCACCTCGTGATCGACGAAGAACGCTTTGGTCTTGTTCGACGACGCGCGCTCCGCCAGCGCCATGGCCTCGGCCGCCGCGGTCGCCTCATCGAGCAGCGACGCGTTGGCGACATCCAGTCCCGTCAGGTCGCAGATCATGGTTTGGAAGTTGAACAGCGCTTCAAGGCGGCCTTGGCTGATCTCCGGCTGATAGGGCGTGTAAGCCGTGTACCATGCGGGATTCTCGAGAATGTTGCGCTGGATGACGGTCGGCAGAATCGTGTCCGAATAGCCTTGGCCGATCAGCGACGTGAAGATCTGATTTTGCGACGCGAGGTCCGCCATGTGCGCAAGCGCATCGGTTTCGCTGAGCGGCAGTTGCAGTCCCGCCGCCGAGAGCTTCAGCGGCGTCTGCTGCCGGATCGAAGCGGGAAGCGTCTCATTCATCAGCGCCGCGAGACTGCCTGCGCCGACGACGTCGAGCATCGCGTCGACATCACGCGCGGACGGGCCGACATGGCGGCGAACGAAATCGATGGCGGGCTCGTTGATGCGTGTCATGTCGCTTCCGTCAGGCCGTATGAGTTTTGTACGCGGCTTCGTCCATCAGGCCGTTGAGTTCGCTCTTGTCGGCGATCTTCATTTTGAAGAACCACGCCGCGCCGCCTGCATCGGAATTGACTTGCGCCGGATCGGCGGACAACGCGTCGTTGACTTCGAGCACTTCGCCGGTGATCGGCGCGTAGACATCGGACGCGGCCTTGACGGATTCGACGACGGCGGCGGCCTCCGCTTTCTTGAACGCGCGGCCGACCTTCGGCAATTCGACGAACACGACGTCGCCGAGTTGCGACTGCGCGTAGTCGGTGACGCCGATCGTGGCGACATCGCCGTCGATGCGCAGCCATTCGTGGTCGGTCGTGTACAGAGTGGTCATGTCAAAACCTCAACGCTTGTAGGAATGGGGAACGAACGGCAGCGCCGTCACGCGCATCGGCAGGCGCTGCCCGCGTAATTCTGCAAACACCATGGTGCCGAGAGAACTGAGCGCATCCGGCAGATAACCCATCGCGATGGGGGCCGCGATGCTCGGGCCGAAACCGCCGGATGTCACTGAGCCGATGGGCTCGTTCGAATCGGCACTTGCAAAAAGTTGCGCGCCTTCGCGCACCGGCGCGCGGCCTTCGGGCTGCAATCCGACGCGGCGGCGCGATGGTTTGCCGTCGAGTTGTGCGAGGATTCTTTCCGCGCCGGGGAAGCCGCCGGGGCGTGCGCCGCCGCTGCGGCGGCTCTTTTGAATCGACCAATTCAAGCCCGCTTCGACCGGGTTTGTCATTGTGATGATATCGTGGCCGTACAAACAAAGTCCCGCTTCGAGGCGGAGGCTGTCGCGCGCGCCGAGACCGACCGGCATCACGTCCGGGTTGGCGAGAAACGCCGTCGCCAGTTCCTCGGCGCGATCGGCCGGGATGGAAATCTCGAACCCGTCCTCGCCGGTGTAGCCCGAGCGCGACACGAAACATCGGATGCCCATCACATCCTGCGGGCCCGCGTCCATAAACCGCATCGCGGACGCGGCCGGACACAAGCCGGTCAGCACATCCACGGCCTTCGGTCCCTGCAAAGCGATCAGCGCGCGGTCGAGCACCACGATGTCGCAGGTGTCGGACAGATGCGCGCGCAGATGGCCTTCGTCGGCCTCCTTGCAGGCGGCGTTGACGACGAGAAACAGATGATCGCCGAAATTCGCGACCATCAGATCGTCGAGGATTCCGCCGGTCTCGTCGGTGAATTGCGCGTAACGCTGGCGGCCGGGCGCGAGCGCCACAATATCCTGCGGCACCAGCCGCTCTAGCGCCAGCGCAGCATCCGCGATGCGGCCGGATGTCGGCGTAAGAGCGATCTGGCCCATATGCGACACATCGAACAGGCCGGCGGCGGCGCGGGTGTGGAGATGTTCCTTGAGCACACCCGGCGCGTATTGCACGGGCATGTCATAG
>JANMAN010000796.1:0-8136 GCA_031359885.1 Tardiphaga sp.
GCTCGACAACGTGCGCGGCCAGATCAACGTCCTCCAGGAGGCGAAGCTACGGCGCGAGGCCGGCGGAGGTTTCTTTTTAGCATGGTCCGGCAGCGGCACCGAATCCAGCATGTGCTTCCAGTCTTCGGCTGCGCGGAAAAACAGATCGAAGGCCTGAGCGAAAATCAGCGCATGCTCACGGCGCTTGACGAATACGGACTGCAAGGCAGCGAACATGTCGCCGCGACGGCCGATATCGATCGCCTGCAATGCCGCCATCGCATCGATCACCGCACCCGGCCCAACCGGCAGACCGGCCGCGCGCAGCGCACGGGCGAAGCCGATGACGTTGTCCGCCATCAAGCCGGTCGGTGGGTTGAGGTGGTCGATGTCGGTCATAGGGCTGCACTCTCACTGCCGTCATTCCGAGATGCGCGCTTTTGCAGCGCAAGCCTGGAATCCATAACCATCGCACGAAGCATGAATTCCGGGCCTATGTCCCGGAATGACAAACTCACTCCCCCGTCGCGTCTTTCAGCACCTTCTGCAACGTGTCGCCCTGCATCCGCGCGATGTCGTCCTGATATTTCAGCAGCGCACCGAGCGTATCGCCGACCACTTGCGGCGTCAGCGCGCGCGCGTCGAGTTCGGTCAGCGCGGTCGCCCAATCGATCGTCTCCGCGACGCCCGGCGACTTGTAGAAATCCTGATCGCGCAGCGTCTGAACGAACTTCACGACTTGCTGCGACAGCTTCTCAGAAATCCCCGGCACGCGCGATTTGATGATCGCGAGTTCGCGATCAGCGCTGGGATAATCGACCCAATGATAAAGACAGCGTCGTTTCAACGCGTCGTGGATTTCGCGTGTACGATTCGACGTCACGATCACGATCGGCGGGGCCGGTGCTTTCACCGTGCCCAACTCTGGAATCGTGACCTGAAAGTCGCTGAGGATCTCCAACAAATAAGCCTCGAAGGCCTCGTCCGCGCGGTCGAGTTCATCGATCAACAAAATAGGCGCGCCGGCCGTGTCGGGTTCGAGCGCCTGCAACAACGGCCGCTTGATGAGATAGCGTTCGGCGAAAATGTCGCTCACCAAACTATCGCGGTCGGTATCGCCGGCGGCTTCCGCAAGCCGGATCGCGATCATCTGCGACGCGCTGTTCCACTCGTAGACGGCCGACGAAACGTCGAGGCCCTCATAGCATTGCAGGCGGATCAGTTTGCGACCGAGTGCTGCCGAGAGCACCTTGGCGATCTCGGTCTTGCCGACGCCGGCCTCGCCTTCCAGAAACAGCGGACGGCCCATGCGCAGCGAAAGAAACAAAACCGTCGCGAGCGAGCGCTCGGCGAGATAGCCGTGCGATGTCAGCAGCGTCAGCGTCTCGTCGACCGAGGCCGGCAGCTTGGCGGGAGAGCTCACGCGCGGGCGTTCGCGGCGTCGACGGCGCGCTTAGCTAACACGCCGATCAGATGCGCGCGATAGTCCGCGCTGCCGTGCAGATCGCTATTGAGGCCGTCAGCGGACACGTTGATGCCGTCGAGCGCCTTGGCGCGGAAACTTTTCTGCAAAGCTTCTTCGAAGGCCGTGACGCGAAACACGCCCTCGCCGCCTGCACCGGTGACGGTGACGCGCACGCCGGACGGCAGCCGCGCCACGAATACGCCGACCAGCGCATAGCGCGAGGCCTGGTTGCGAAATTTCACATAGGCCGCTTTCCTAGCGAGCGGGAACGCGACCTTGGTGATGATTTCGTCTGGCTCCAGCGCTGTCGTAAACAGGCCTTGGAAAAACTCTTCCGGCTTTAACTTGCGCTTATTGGTGACGATGGTCGCGCCGAGCGCAAGGCAGGCCGCAGGATAGTCCGCAGTCGGGTCGTTGTTGGCGAGCGAGCCGCCGATCGTGCCCTTGTGGCGCACGGCGGGGTCGCCGATCAAAGCCGCGAGTTCAGACAACGCCGGCAGCGCTTCGGCGACAATCGCGGAGGCCGCGACATCCGCATGCTTGGCGAGCGCACCGATCACCAGTGAACGGCCTTTCATCTCGATGCCGTCGAGGCCTTCGATGTGCGACAGATCGATCAGATGCGGCGGCGCCGCGAGGCGCTGCTTCATGACAGGCAACAAAGTATGCCCGCCTGCGATCAGCTTCGCGTCCTCGTTCTTGGCGAGAAGGTTGGCGGCCTGCCGCACGCTGCCGGGGCGGTGATACTTGAAGTCGTACATACAAAAATCCTTGGCGAGAATCTTGGAGCGTCTGAAGCGTCGGCGGGCCGCGCGAGTTTGAAAACAGCGATTAGCTGGTCATGGCCTTGGCCCCGGCCGCGATCGACACCACGATGTTTTGGTAGCCTGTGCAGCGACACAGATTGCCTTCGAGTTCTTCGCGGATGGTATGGTCGCTGAGGTCGTGGCCCTTGCGATTGACGAGATCGACCGCCGTCATGATCATGCCGGGGGTGCAGAAGCCGCATTGCAGGCCGTGATGTTCGCGAAACGCTTCCTGCATCGGATGCAGCGGCGCGCCGTCGGCGGCAAGCCCTTCGATCGTCGTCACGCTATGGCCGTCGGCCATGACTGCGAGCAGAGTGCATGCCTTCACGGCCTTGCCGTCGAGATGCACGACGCAAGCCCCGCATTGCGAGGTGTCGCAGCCGACATGGGTGCCGGTCAGTCGGAGGTTTTCGCGCAAAAACTGAACCAGCAGCGTACGGGGATCGATGTTGGCTGTTGCCGGCGTGCCGTTCACGATCATGGAGACTTTGGCCATAAGCACTCTCTGTTTCCGCGCCGCCATCGCGTGGCGCGCAGTCTTTGAAATCATTCCAAAGGCATAATATGGGCCGGCGCAGGATTGAGCAACCGGCGCAGCGGCTGCACAGTGCATGCGAGACCCGCAGAATTATCCCTGCACGGCCTTGGCGAAATTCGAGAAAAACTCGTCCGCGAGTTTCTTGGCCGAGCCGTTGATGAGCCGTTGACCGAGCTGTGCCAGTTTGCCGCCAATCTGCGCTTCGACGTTGTATGTCAGCAACGTGCCGTCATCCTTGTCGGCCAGGCCGACAACCGCGCCGCCCTTGGCGAAACCGGCGACGCCGCCTTCGCCTTCGCCCGAGATTTTATAACCGTTCGGCGGATCGAGATCGGACAGCATCACCTTGCCTTTGAAGCGAGCGGACACCGGCCCGACCTTCATCTTGGCGACAGCTCGAAAACCGCCGTCCTCGGTCGCTTCCAACTCTTCGCAGCCGGGAATGCAAGCCTTGAGCACTTCGGGATCGTTGAGCTTGGCCCAGACGGCTTCGCGCGTCGCGGCGAGTTGAACTTCGCCGTTCATTGTCATGGCCATGGTCGGTCCCCCGAAAATCGCGCCGTCTGAACAACGGCATCTTGAAGCCTTCCCAAGTAATGCACACTGCGCCCGAATGCAAAAGCGCCGAGAGTGGTCATTTTGCAATGCAGCGCGGCGAGGCATTGGCGCGGCGCGATTGTTTTGGCTACGGTCCGCGGAATCATGAGCACTGCCCTCTCCCCTTTGTACGCGCCGATGCTGTCGAGCGCCGCGATGCGCGGCCTCTGCGACGACGGAGCCTATCTGCAATTCATGCTCGACGTTGAGGCGGCACTGGCCCAGGCCGAGGCGGACACCGGCGTGATTCCTGCCGCTGCGGCCGGGGCGATCGCCGCGGCGTGCGATGCGTCGCTCTATGACATCGGCAAATTGGCCGATGCCGCGACTCAAACAGGCAATCTGGCGATTCCTCTGGTTAAGGCGCTGACGGCGCAGGTCGCGACGGCGGACTCAGATGCGGCGCGTTACGTCCATTGGGGCGCGACCAGCCAGGACATCATCGACAGCGCGACCATGCTGACGCTCAACGCCGCCGTCGAGACGCTGGTCGCGGATTGCGACCGCGCCATTACCGGCTTCGCGACGCTCGCAAAGCGCCACCGTCATACGGCGGTCGTGGCACGGACTTGGCTCCAACACGCGCTGCCGATGCCGTTCGGCCTCAAGCTCGCGGAATATGCTGCGGCGCTCCATCGCTCGCGCGGGCGGCTGCTGCGGTTGAAGCAAGACGCACTTGCCTTGCAGTTCGGCGGCGCGGCCGGGACTCTCGCAGCGCTCGGCGATAACGGGCTGAAAGTGTCCGAACGGCTCGCAACCCTTTTGAAATTGCCGATGCCCGAAGCGCCATGGCACACCCACCGCGACCGCATCGCCGATGTCGCATCTGTGCTGGCGATTCTCACTGGCACTTGCGGCAAGATCGCGCGCGACGTGTCGCTGTTGATGCAGACCGATGTCGCCGAGGCCTATGAACCAGCCGGCGCCGGACGCGGCGGCTCCTCGACGATGCCGCACAAGCGCAATCCCGTCGCCTGCGCATCGGCCTTGGCCGCCGCGACGATGGCGCCGCAACTCGCCGCAACGATCTTCGCGGCGCAAGTGCAAGACCACGAACGCAGCGCCGGGCCATGGCACGCGGAATGGCCGACATTGCCGACGCTTCTGTTGGTCACATCGGGCGCGCTGGCCGCAATCGTCGATCTCGCCGAAGGGCTTGAGGTCGATGCGGACCGCATGCGCGCCAATCTCGATCAAACGCGCGGCCTTGTCATGGCCGAGGCCGTGACGATGGCGCTGGCGGCAAAAATCGGCAAGGCCGACGCCCATCATCTGATCGAGGCCGCGAGCCGCAAAACGGTTACCGACAAGGCGCATCTGCGCAATGTGCTGGCGGCCGATCCGACCGTCACCCGACATCTCGACGCTGCGGCGCTGGAAAAGTTGTTCGACCCGCTGGCCTATCAAGGCGTATCGCAGCAATTGATCGACCGCCTGCTGGCGTCGCTTGCTGAATGACCATCAACACACCCAACCTCGTCATTCCGGGATGGGAGACCGTCGGCTCTAGCCGACGTGTGGCACAGGCCCGGAATCCATACTCCCTGTCGTGGTTATGGATTCCGGGCTCGCGCGTTCTTCGATAAAATTGACTACCGTCAATTTCATCTCAAACGTGCGCCCCGGAATGACGAAAACTTGAGGAATTCGACGTGCAAAAAGTCTTCGCCGATGATGGCTGCCGGCTCAACATGCAGGTCGATGGCCGCGCCAATGCGCCGGTGCTGATGCTGTCGAACTCCCTCGGCTGCACGCTCGACATGTGGCAGCCGCAGATGGCGGCCTTCGCGGCAGACTTTCGCGTGATTCGCTACGACCGCCGCGGCCACGGCCAGTCCGATGTCCCGGACGGTCCTTATTCCATGGAGCGTTTTGGCAAAGACGCACTCGCGATCCTCGACGCACTCGACGTGAAACGCGCGCACTGGTGCGGACTGTCGATGGGCGGCATGGTCGGGCAATGGCTCGGCGCGAACGCACCCGAGCGTTTCGACCGCATCGTGCTGTCGAACACGTCCTGCTACTATGCGGACCCGACCAACTGGCACAATCGAATCAAGGCCGTCACTGGGGGCGGCCTCGCTGCCGTCGCCGATGCCGTGATCACGGGTTGGCTCACCGAAGATTTCTGCAGCCGCGACCCCGCCGCCACGCAAAAGATGAAAACGATGCTGCTGGCGTCGCCCGTGAAAGGTTACCTCGCCTGCTGCGAGGCGCTGAGCCGCCTCGATCAACGCGACCTCTTGCCCACGATCAAAAGCCCGACGCTGGTGATCGCCGGCCGACACGACAAGGCCACGACGATCGCAGACGGCGAGGCTATCCGTAGCCGAATTCCCGGTGCCAGCATGACGTTGATCGACGCGGCACACATCTCGAACGTCGAACAACCGCATGCGTTCGCCGAAGCGGTGATGGGATTTCTGACACAGCGGTAAGAAGCCCTGCCCCGGACGTTAGCGCGACGGACGAATGTCCGTTGTGCTACCGATCCGGGGCCGTTACGAAGGCAGCATCCGTTACGGTCCCGGCTCTGCGGAGCAGTGTGAGAACGCTGCACCGCGTCCTGGACAGGTGAGTTGAAATCCATGGACGACAATCAACGTCGCGAGGCCGGCATGGCGCAGCGCCGCAAGGTGCTTGGCGATGCCTGGGTCGATAAATCGGTCGCCAACAAGACGGCATTCAACGCCGATTTCGTCGATCTCATCACGCGATACGCCTGGGGTGACATTTGGCAGCGCCCCCACTTCGACGAGCGCACCCGTCGCGTGCTGGTGATCGGCACGATGGTCGCGCTTGGCCAATGGGACGAGTTCAAGCTGCACGTCCGCGCAGCCTTGACCGAGGGCGGCTTCACGCCGGACGATATCAAGGAAATTCTGTTGCAGCAGGCGATCTATTGCGGCGTGCCCGCCGCCAATCATGCCGTGAAGGAAGCCGGTGCGATCGTTCAGGAGCTTGGATTGCTCAAGGAGTAGGACGACGCATCCGCCCTCGCAGGGCGGCTGTTGAACAACGGCGAATCGATCGCCATCAGGATCGCCGCGCCGAGCAGCAGCAGCAGTTCCGCGGCATGCAGCCGCATCGCAGCCAATTCGCCGACGCGCGACGCCATGACCATGCTGACGAAGCTGATGAGGCCGCCGATCGCCAGCGCCATCGCCATGGCTTCGTCGCAGCCGCCGCTCCTGCGGATCGACGCACGCGTCAGAAATACGACGAACACCGCGAAAAACGCGACAACCGTCATCTTGCCGAGCGCCAGAAGCCACGCAAAGCGGATCGTGCTGAGTGCTGCGAATTGCAGATAGTCGCTCATGAAGATCGCGACGGAGATATTCGGCCGGTCGAACAGGCCATGGACCGGCGAAATCATGATCTTGAACGCGACGATGGTCCACGCCGGGATAAAATACGCCGCTAACAAAGCGCCGTTCAACGAGCTGATCCGCCAGTCTGTCTTCATCATCGCGCCGTCCGCCTTGCGCGCTGCCGAATTCGGCGCGGCCTGTCGCGGCGAGGTAACCCTCCGACAATGTCGCGGGCAATTTAAACCCTTTTTTAACCTTAACGGACGTTAACGGCTTGACAGTCCGCGGATATGCTGGCGCAGGCGGAACCGACTGCCCACCGCTGAAGCAATTCACAGCCTCGAAACACAGCACCCCTGCTGTTGCCGCATGGCCATGCCGCTGTTACTAAAAATGACGAATGCTTAACCACGGCGGCGCATGGACTATTTCGCCCAGCAACTCATCAACGGCCTCGTGCTCGGCTCGATCTACGGCCTGATCGCGATCGGCTATACGATGGTCTACGGCATCGTCGGCATGATCAATTTCGCCCATGGCGACATCTTCATGATCGGCGGCTTCATCGCCTTGATCACGTTTCTGATCCTGGTGTCGATCGGGCTAACGATGGTCCCCGTGATCCTGCTATTAGTGCTGCTGGTGTCGATGGCCGTCACCGCGCTTTATGGCTGGACGATCGAGCGCATCGCTTATCGCCCGCTGCGGCACTCGTTCCGTCTCGCCCCGATGCTGTCGGCGATCGGCATGTCCTTCGTGCTGGTCAATTACGCGCAGGTCGTGCAAGGCGCGCGCGTCAAACCGGTGCCGCCGATCATCACCGGCGGCTACACGCTCCACGAGGGCGCCGAGGGTTTCATCGTCCGGCTGTCGAACATCCAGATCATCGTCGTCGTCACGACGATCATTCTGCTCGCGATTTTCACCTGGCTGGTCGCGCGCACCCGGCTCGGCCGTGACATGCGCGCCTGCGAGCAGGATCAAACGATGGCGGCGCTGCTCGGCGTCGATGTCGATCGCACAATCTCGATGACCTTCGTGATCGGCGCGGCGTTGGCTTCCGTCGCGGGCATGATGTACCTGCTCTATTACGGCCTCGTCGATTTCTTCATGGGCTTCGTCGCCGGCATTAAAGCGTTCACCGCCGCCGTGCTCGGCGGCATCGGCTCGCTGCCCGGCGCGATGCTCGGCGGATTGCTCATCGGCCTGATCGAGACGCTGTGGTCGGCCTATTTCTCCGTCGAATACAAAGACGTTGCGGCGTTCTCAATTTTGATCGTCGTCCTGATCTTCCTTCCGACCGGCCTTCTTGGTCGGCCTGAAGTCGAAAAAGTCTGATCGGGCGTGCGCGTGGTCACATCCTCTCCCTTAAATGCACGCGCTCTCGACATCGCATTCATCCTCAAGAAATCGCTGATCTCCGCGCTGGTCGCG
>JANMAN010000813.1:0-2822 GCA_031359885.1 Tardiphaga sp.
GCCGGATTATGGACGTCGCGGGCCGCCGGAATAACGTTGAAGTCGCCGGCCAAAATCAGCGGCTCCTCGGTCTTCAGCCGGTCGCGGGCATAGTCCGCCAGCCGGTCCATCCAGCGCAGCTTGTAGGGGTATTTCTCGGTCTCGACCGGATTGCCGTTCGGCAAATACAGGCACGCGACGCGTACGACGCCCGATTTCAGCGACACGACGCCTTCGATGAAACGCGACTGGATATCTTCGTCGTCACCGGCCAGCCGGGGCGTTGCCTCTTCCAGCGGATATTTCGACAACAAGGCGACGCCGTTGAAGGTCTTCTGGCCGTGGGTGACGACATTGTAGCCCAACGCCTCGATCGCCTCGCGCGGGAAGGCATCGTCCATGCATTTGATCTCCTGCAAGCAGGCGACGTCGGGTGCGGTCTCCTCGAGCCAGGTCAGCAGATGATCCAAGCGTTGCCGGACCGAATTGACATTCCAAGTAGCGATCCGCATGGCGAAGTATCCCGCTGAACATACGTAAAATTTGCGTGTGGTGGCATACCATGACCGCTAGGGTTATGATAACCAAGATTGCCGGCGGATAAGTCGCTGCGGGATAAGAATAAACTGGGGCCGTTAACCGGAACCGATGCGGAGTTTGTCTTCGCTCTCGGTTGGGATGCCATGACAAAGCGCAGCGCGATCATTTCGCTTGGGTTGATAGGTGCCGTTGCACTGGGCGTTTATCTTTACAAGCCAACCCGCTGGACCGGACAAAAGGCAAGCGTGCAGGCGTCGCCGCGGCCGCGCGTTGTGTCCGTCGAACTGGCCAAATCCGAGCAGCGTCCAATCCCGGTCGATGTCGATTCGATCGGCATGGTGACGCCGATTTCCAGCGTGGCTTTGAAGTCGCGCGTCGAAACCACCATCATGCAGGTGCATTTCGAGGATGGCGCAAAGGTAAAGCAGGGCGACCTCCTGTTCACGCTGGACTCGCGGCAGATCGATGCGCAGATCGAACAGGCGCAGGGCACGTTGGCGCGCGACCAGGCGCAACTTGCTGGCGCGCAGCGCGACGTCAAACGCTACAACGATTTGATCGGAAAGGGCGCGACCACTCAGGTCAATGTCGACAACGCCAAGACCCAAGCTGACATTCTGGCCGGCACGATCCAGGCCGACCAATCGGCGCTCGACAATCTCAAGGTCCAGAAGAGTTTTACCGAAATCCACGCGCCGGTATCCGGGCGTATCAGCGCCGCTAACGTAAAAGTCGGAAACTTCGTGCGCCCGGCCGATACCGCGTCGCTTGCGACCATCAACCAGATGGCGCCGGTCTATGTCTCCTTCGCAGTGCCGCAGCGCGTGCTCGGCGATCTGCGCGATGCAATGAACTCATCGGCGACCAAAGTGGTGGCATCGATCCCCGGCAGCGGGCGCTCGGAAGCCGGCAAGGTCGCAATGGTCGAAAACACGGTGGACTCGACCACCGGCATGGTGACGGTGCGTGGCATCATGGACAACGGCAACGAGACGCTCTGGCCGGGTACGCTGGTGCAGACCAAGCTCACCGTGCGCACCGAAAACGTCGTCGTCGTACCGACCGTCGCGGTGCAGCGCAGCCAGACCGGCAACACGGTCTTCGTCGTCAAGGACGGTGTCGCTAATGTGCGCAAGGTGACGACAGACCGCTCCTTTCAGGGGTTGACCGTCATCACCGAAGGCCTTGCGGGCGGCGAGGATGTCGTCGTCGACGGGCAATTGTTGCTGCTCGACGGCACCAAAGTCGAAACCCGCGCGCCGAAAGCCGGAGCCTGAACATGTCGCTGTCGGAGCTTTGCATTCGGCGGCCCGTGATGACGATGCTGATGACGGCATCGATCATCGCTTTCGGCATCTTCGGTTTTCGTTTGCTGCCGGTCTCGGCGCTTCCCAAGGTGGACTTCCCGACCATCGCGGTGACGGCGACGCTGCCTGGCGCCAGCGCCGACACGATGGCAGCATCGGTCGCGGGGGTGATCGAGCGCCAGCTTTCGACCATCGCTGGCATTTCCTCGATGTCGTCGTCGTCGTCGCAAGGCTCGACGATCATCACGATCCAGTTCGACCTCAACCGTAACATCGATGCTGCGGCATTGGACGTGCAAACCGCTTTGACGATCGCGCAGCGCCGCCTGCCGATCGAAATGACGATCCCGCCCAGTTTCCGCAAAGTGAATCCAGGTGATTTCCCGGTTCTATTCATAGCGTTGGGCTCGAAGACGCTGCCCCTGTCGGCCGTCAATGAATATGGCGACATCACGGTCGGTCAATCGCTCTCGCAAATCCCCGGCGTCGCGCAAGTCACGATCTACGGCCCGCAAAAATTCGCGATCCGCGTGCAGGCCGATCCGGAAGCAGCGGCGGCCCGGGGCCTGTCGCTCGAAGACATTCGCACCGCGGTGTCGCGCGCCAACTCGTCGACCCCGGTCGGCACGTTGAACGGGCCGAAACAGGACGTCTCGTTGCAGGCCTCCGGCCAGATGGACAAGGCGGCCGACTACCGGCAGATCGTCGTCGCCTGGCGCAACGGCTCGCCGGTCAAGCTCGACGAGGTCGCCAAGATTTACGACAGCGTCGAGAACGACAAGGTCGCGACCTGGCTTAACGATCAGCGCGCCATCGTGCTGGCGGTGCAAAAGCAGCCGGATGCCAACACCGTCGCGGTCGTGGACGGCGTGCTGGCGAAGCTGCCGTCGCTGCGCGCACAGATTCCGCCGTCCGTTACGGTCAATGTGATGATGGACCGTTCGATCTCGGTCCGGCAGGCCGTCGCCGATGTCGAGGAGACGCTGCTGATCGCCG
>JANMAN010000002.1:0-8152 GCA_031359885.1 Tardiphaga sp.
CCGATCAGCCGGTGACCGTCGCGTAACGCGTCATCAATCATCGCCAGATAACGTTGCTCGAAGATGTTAAGCGGCATCTGGCCGCGCGGAAGCAATAGCGCGCCAGGAAGCGGGAAAACCGGAATGACCTGCGGCAGTTCGCCCGGTCCGCGATAGTCGGCATTGATCGGCATCAGCTTTCCAATGTTTTATGAAAAGAGAATCGTCGACAGCCGGCGACGGCCATCGACCGTCGAGTCGTCGGTCGGTCCCCACGCGTCGAACAATTGTATCAGCAGCTTACGGGCGCCGTCGTCATTCCACTTGCGGTCTCGCTTGACGATTTCAAGCAGATGCGTCGTCGCTTCGGCGCGCTGCCCGCCTGCATTGAGCGCGGTCGCCAGATCGAATCGCGCCTGATGATCGAGCGGATCCGCCGAGACTTTTTGTTCAAGCTCGGCAACCGGTCCGAGCGCCTGCGCTTGTTCGGCAAGATCGATCGTCGCCTGCACGGCTTTCACCGCAGCGTCTTCGCGTTTGGCTTCAGGCACGAGCAACAAGGTCTGCTTGGCCTGCTCGAACGCGCCAGTCTCGGCGTAGCACCGCGCAAGGCCAGCCAGCGCCGGAATGTTGGTGGCGTCCATCGCCAGCACTTCGGAATAAATCTGAGCGGCGGTCGACAGATCGCCCTCGGCGAACACCGCCTCGGCCTCTTTCAACACATCGGCCGCGGTCGGTTCACTGCCCGGCATGCCCGCTGTGAGTTTGTCGATGAACGCAGTGATCTGGCTTTCCGGCACGGCGCCCATAAATCCGTCCGCGGGCTGACCGTTAACGAACGCGATCACGGCCGGAATCGACTGGATACCCATCTGGCCGGGGATCGCCGGATGCTCGTCGATGTTCATTTTAACGAGCTTGACCTTGCCCCCGGCGGCGCGGACGGCCTTCTCGATGATTGGCGTCAATTGTTTGCAGGGGCCGCACCACGGCGCCCAGAAGTCGATCAGCACCGGCTGACGCTTCGATTCCTCGATCACGTCCATGACGAAGCTTTGGGTCGTCGTGTCCTTGATGAGATCGGCCGGCGTCGGATTTGACGGCGGATTGCCCTGGTCGATGATCGTCACAGCGTCCTCACGAAGGTTCTGGCTTGTAAATGGGAGACGCGGCCGAAAACCGTCCGTCCCACCTTCTAAATGGCGTTCGATCCGACGATTTGCAATCGCCACACCTGGCGAGGCCTGGTTCTGGGATGCGCAATAAGAGCCATTGCCGGTGTTGCATTCGCCGCCGGCATTTGGCATAGGTCTGCCCCTGCGGCGAGTGATTGCCGCTGGATAGCTCGGATGCGGGTGTAGCTCAGTGGTAGAGCACGACCTTGCCAAGGTCGGGGTCGAGGGTTCGAATCCCTTCGCCCGCTCCAATTTATCAAGCACTTAGCTTGGTGTTGGACAGTCCGAGATTTTGATAGGGTAAAGTGCGGGGTAGGCTCCCCGTTTCGATCTTTACACTTCGAGGATGGAAAGATGGATCGTCGCTAACCAGCGGTCGGACTTTTAGGCATTAGCCAAGTCAGGGACCCTAACCGTTTCGCATCGGATGATGCGAATACGGCGTTGGCGCTTTAATCCGATCCATCTCGGGTGCTTCGTGTCTCATCCCCTTTTGACTGCACCGATAGGCCGAAGCCTGTTTCTGTTGGCTGGCCCAACTACGGCGTTGATGCTCGTTCAAGTCTTGGTTGCGATTGCTGACGGCGTGTTCATCGGCTGGTTGGGTATCGACGCGCTAGCTGGCATCGCGCTCGTCGTTCCCTTTGTCGCATTAATGTTTAACGTCGCGAACGGGGGCATGGGTGGCGGTGTTGCGTCGTCGCTTTCGCGCGCGCTTGGCGGCGACCGATTGGACGACGCGCGGGCGATCGTTTTACATGCTTTCATAATCGCAGCATTCTTCGCATTAGCGTTTGTGCTGTTCGATTGGTTTGCAGCACGCAGGATATTTCAACTGCTAGGCGGCAGCGGCGCAGCATTAGATCAAGCTGTGATATTCAGCCATGTGATGTTCAACGGCGCGATTGCAATCTGGCTCGCTGCATTCTCATCCGCGCTCCTGCGCGGCAGCGGCAACGCGGTGACACCAGCGAAGCGCGGACTATTTGCTTCGATAATCTATGTCCCTCTTTCAGGGTTGCTGATGATCGGTGCCGGCGATTGGCCCGGTTTTGGCCTAGCTGGATCAGCCATTGCGTCCATTGTCGTCGCCAGCGGCACCGCGTATCTCAATACACGAACGATCTTTGCAGGACGGTTGGGGTTCATCCCCGACTTTAAACAAATCCGCCTTCGTTGGATGATCTTCCGAGACATCTTGCGCGTCGGTTTACTTGGGTCCGCCACGACTCTTCTTGCGACATTGACTGCGACGTTGACGATAGGACTGGTCAGCCACTTTGGTGTTGCCGCACTCGCGGGATACGGGATCGGGGTTAGGTTGGAATACATGCTCGCACCGATCGCATTCGGCATCGGGTCTGGCCTTACAACTCTCGTGGGCGTCGCGGTGGGTGCGAAGGCATGGCAACGTGCCATGACCATTACGTGGATTGGTGGCGCTATCGCATCCGGTAGCATTGGTGTGATTGGATGGGCTGCTGCGCTTTGGCCTGAGCCATGGGCCAAAATGTTTGCATCAGACCCGGATGTGATCGGAATTACGGCCTCGTATATCAGATACGTGGCGCCATTTTATTTTCTGTTCGGTTTTGTAACGAGCATTAACTTTGCGAGCCAGGGTTCGGGCCGAATGGTTGCTCCAGTCGCAGCCGGTTTTGCCCGACTGGTAGTCACAATTGGCGTTGGCTGGTTTATAGTTGAACACACTGAGTTCGGCTTGAAGGGCGTCTTCGTCTCGATTGCTGTTGGAATGTTTGCGTCCGCAATCGTGATATTCTGCTCACTTCTCGCCAGCCCTTGGCGAGACGCAGAACAAAATATGCGTAGCATTAAGCCAGCTAATTGATGGAACGTTGCCCATTTACGGATCAGGTCGGCTCGCTTTATGGCTCGCCGTATCGTCCCAATGACGGTTGAGTCCAATCGACCGTTAGTTGAACGATGTAGAGTGAGGGACGACTGTCCCGCAACGCAACACCGACGACTTTCGATTCAATCTCTCATCACTTTTCACATCGATGCCCACGCAGCTCTTGGCGCGCGCGGAAGACGTGTTAGCATTCGAGCGTCTGACCGCATCAGACCGACGCGTGCGACATGTGCGTTCAAAAACAAATAATCGGCAGCCGCAATCGGTCTGCCTCAGGGGAGTGATGCAATGATCTCGATCTTGAGTCGATATCCGTTCACCCGTTCCACGTTTACCAAAACTCTGCTGGCCTGCGCCGCGATCGTCGCGATCGCTCATACCGCACCCGCAACAGCGCAGGAAAAACTCAAGAGCTACAAATCCGACAGCAAGGATTTCTGGACCAACCCGCCGGACGACTGGTTCCTCGGCGACGAGACCGAAGCGCAGAAAGGACAGGCTCCGCCGTCCGGTCCACCGACCGGCGCATCGGACGCCGAGCTCGCGGCGATGATGAAGAAGATCAAATTGCCGCCAGGCTTCAAGATCGAAGTCTACGCATCCGGCGTGCTCGCCGCGCGGCAGATGGCGTGGGGCAACAACGGCACGCTGTTCGTGGGTTCGTTCGGCCTCGGCAACGTCTATGCGATCACCGACAAGGGCGGCAAGAAAGACGTCAAGACCGTCATCAAAGGTCTGAAGATGCCGACCGGCGTGGCTTTTCAGGATGGCGCGCTTTACGTCGTCGATATCAACAAGCTGATGAAATACGAGAACGCGGAAGCCAGCCTCGACAAAATGCCGGAGCCGAAGGTCGTCTATGACGACATGCCGTCTTACGCCGCGCATGGCTGGAAATATCTCGCCGCCGACAAGGACGGCTGGTTCTACATCCCGCTCGGACCGCCCTTCAACATCGGCATTCCGCCGACCAGCGTGTCGCAGATCAGACGCGTCGATCCGAAAACCGGCAACGCCGAAATCTATGCGCTCGGCGTCCGCAATTCGGTCGGCGGTGACGTCGATCCGCGCACGGGAAAATATTGGTTCACCGAAAACGCGCGCGATTGGATCAGCAACGACATGCCGAGCGACAAGCTCAACATGATCTCGAAGCTGGGCGAGCATTTCGGCTATCCGTATTGCCATCAGGGCGACATGCCGGATCCGAAATTCGCGATGGGACACAAGTGCTCGGAGTTCACGCCGCCGGTGGTGAACCTCGGTGCGCATGTCGCCCCGTTGGGCATGAAGTTTTATACCGGCGATCAATTCCCCGCCGAGTACAAGAACAACATCCTGATTGCCGAACACGGTTCGTGGAATCGCAACAAGTACCAGGGCGCTCTGATCAAGCGCGTCACGGTCGATGCCGATGGCAAAAACGCCAAGCAGGAAGTATTTGCTTCCGGCTGGCTCGAAGGCGACACCGGCTATCTCGGCCGTCCCGCCGACGTGATCCAGGCCAAGGACGGATCGATCCTGATTGCCGACGATTGGGCCGGCGCGATCTACCGGATCAGCTACGCGAAGTGACCGTCATTGCGGGGCGCACCATCACTGCCAATTCGCAGCGATGATGCGCCCCGGCCTCGCAACATAAAATGCGTCATGCCCGGACTAGGGGCGCAATCGCGCCACGCCGATCCGGGCATCCATCGATGTCGTGACGATGGATGGATTGCCGGGTCGTCGGGCGTAAGCGCGCCCTCGCCCGGCAATGACGGCAAGGAAGATCGATGCGACGTCTGAAACTTTTGATGCTCGGTGCCGGTCTTTTTTTCGCGCCAGTGACGGCCCATGCCGCCGACATTGCTGCCGGCAAAGCCAAAGCCGAAACCTGCATCGCGTGTCACGGCGAGAACGGCCTCTCGACGATGGAGAATATTCCGTCGCTTGCCGGGCAACCGGATCTGTTCACGCAATGGCAGTTGATTTTCTTTCGCGCCGGCACACGCAAGAACGAGCAGATGCAGGCCATCGTCGAGGACATCACCAACGAGGATATCCGCAATCTCGGCGCTTATTTCGCGTCGTTGCCGCCGCCGAAGGGCGTGACGCCGGATCCCGATCCAAACGTGAGCGAAAAAGGCAAGTTGTCGGCGTCCGGCCGACGTTGCGCTTCATGCCATCTCGAAACCTACAGCGGCATGAAAGCCGTGGCCCGGATTGCCGGGCAGCGTGAGGACTATCTCGTCAAGGCGCTGCGCGATTACAAATCCGGCGCGCGCGCCGGCGGCGGCATGGCTGCGATGGCCGAGGTCGCTTATTCGCTGCACGACGAAGAGATCACGGCGCTCGCGCATTATCTCGCGCATGTGCAGTAACTGTCGTTCCGGGATGCACTCCTGCCGGCGCAAGCCGGTTTGGAGTGCAGGCCCGAAATGACGGCTACTGCGCCCGCTGCGCCTCATACGTTTTCAAATGCGTGTAGATCATCCGCAACCGCGGCGCCGGTGCTTTGGCGGCATCGGCACGCGCGATCATGTCGCCGATCACATGATCGGCCTCGATCGCGGCACCGGCCTGCATGTCGCGATACATCGACGCGGTCATCGGCGAACCTTCGGTGGTCAGCATCGCTTCGGTGCGTTCGCGATTGGCGTCGCGCGGTGCATGACCCGCCGCTGCCGCGACGGACGCGCATTCGTCGCGCACGCCGAGCATGAAATCGCGGCCGCCGGGCGCCGCGATGATGTGGCCGACCGGACCGCGCATCGCACTGGTCGTTCCGGCCAGCGTCGCGAGGAACACCCACTTCTCCCACATGTCCTGCAAGATGTTGTCGCTCGGCGCGCCGGCGAAATTGCCGGCGGCCACGACCTTTGCTAACGCGGCAACCCGCTCGGACATAGCTCCGTCGCGTGCGCCGAAGCTGAGGGCCTGCATCGGCGAGAGCTGCACGACTTCGCGCGTGTCGTTCAGCGTCGCGGCGATCGTGCATTGGCCGCCGAGCACGCGCGCCTTGCCGAATTTAGCGTCCAGGATATCGAGATGCTTCATGCCGTTGAGAAGCGGCACGATCAGCGTGTCATCGCCGACCGCCGGCGCGAAGGAAGCGATGGCGTCGTCGAGATCGAACGCCTTGCAGCTCAACAGAACGGCGTCGAACTTTTCCGTCAGAGACACGGCCTCCACGCGCGGCGGATTGGGAATCGTGAGATCACCGTTCGGGCTTTTGATGACGAGGCCGTCACGCGCGAGTTCGCGCGCGCGGCGCGTCCGCACCAGAAACGTGACGTCGCCGCCGGCCTCGAGCATCCGTCCGCCGAAATAGCCGCCGATCGCTCCGGCACCGACCACGAGAATTTTCATAGATAGCTCCGTTCGTAATGTCGTCATTGCGAGCCCGCGTCGGGGCCGCCTTTAAGCCGCTCTAACGCGGAGCGAAGCAATTCAGATGTGCTACGAGCAAGCAAGATTGATTGCTTCGTCGCAGTGTTCCTCGAAGGACGAAAAACACTGCTTCTCGCAATGACGTCTCGCATCTATAGCGTTACTCTACCACTTCTCGCCGAACGGACGAATTTCCATCTCGAACGTCCATGCACTGCGGGGTTGATTGTACAACTGCCAATAGGAGTCCGCGACCGAAGCCGGCGGCATCAGCAGATCGGGGTTGTCCAGCGCCTCCTTGCCCCACATCTGCTCGCGGCGTTCGCGCACCCACGCTGTGTCGACTCCCGAATCGATGACCAGATGCGCGACGTGAATGTTCTTCGGCCCCAACTCGCGCGCCATCGCCTGCGCCACCGCGCGCAGCCCGAATTTTGCCGCCGCGAAGGCCGCGAAGCCCGAGCCGCCACGCAGGCTCGCAGTCGCGCCCGTGAAGAAGATGTTGCCGCGGCCGCGCGGTAGCATCAGCCGCGTCGCCTCGCGTCCGGCGAGAAATCCCGAATAACAGGCCATCTCCCAGACCTTCTTGAAGACGCGGTCGGTGGTCTCCAGAATCGGAAAATTGACGTTGGCACCGACATTAAAGATGCAAATCTCAAGCGGCGCATGCGCGTCGGCGTCCTGAAGAAAGGCCGTGATCTCGTCTTCCTTGCGGGCATCGAGCGAGCGCGCGACGATCGTCCCGCCGGCGGTTTCGATCTCGTCGACGAGAGGTTTCAGCTTGTCGCCGTTGCGTCGTCCGGCGAACACCGTGAAGCCTTCGGCAGCAAATTTCTTGGCGATCTCTGAGCCGATGAAATCACCCGCGCCGATCACGGCGACGGTGGCATTGCGGTGTGGCATGATTTTTCTCCGGTGGTCGGGACGCAAAGCTTACTTGTCCGCGAACACATCTTCGATGTCGCGAAGCTGTTCCTTGCCGTAATACATCTCGTTGCCAATGAAGAAGGTCGGTGAGCCGAACGCGCCGCGCGCGACGGCGTCCTCGGTGTTCGCGATCAGCTTGGCCTTCACGTCCGGCTCCTGCGCGCGCGCGAAAAGCGCCTTGGCGTCGATGCCGTCGGCCGCGAGCGCTTTCATCGCAATCTCAGGATCGCCCATGTTCCTTGGTTCGGTCCACATATGTTTGAACACGGCATCAACATAAGCCTTGAGGCCGCCATCGATCTGCGCCGCACAGGCCGCGCGCATCAGGTGCAACGTGTTGATCGGAAAGTTCGGGTTCCAGGCGTAGTTCGCGACGTTGAATCGCTTGAGAAACCGCTGCGTCTCGATGCCGTGAAATTCGCGTTTGTTCTTGACGCCGGCCAACGCTTCTATCGGCGACTTGTTGTTGGTTGCCTTGAAGATGCCGCCAAGCAACACCGGCACGTAGTCGAAGGCCACGCCGATGCGCTGTTCGATCGCGGGAATTGCCTTGTGCGCAAGGTAGGCGTTGGGGCTGCCGACATCGAACATGAATTGCGGTGCGGGCCTGCTCGTTGCTGAGTCGCTCATCGATGTCTCCCTGTCTGTGCGGCTGTCATTGGGCGCAGCCACATCTCACATGATGCCCATCATGCAACGAGCCTAGCGTGGGGCGTTGCCGCGATCAACCTGGACTTTACGCTTGCGGGCTGGCAGGGCAATGGCGACGTCGAAAACAGGTGCGAGGCTCGAAATGTTGACCGTCCATCATCTGAACAATTCG
>JANMAN010000042.1:0-2315 GCA_031359885.1 Tardiphaga sp.
GCGCCAGCCGCGAATTGATCGCGGAGAGATCCGGCGGCGGCGCTGCGGCCGGCGGTGGCGCGGCTTTCAATTCGCTGGCGGTCGCCAGGGCCTGATCGGCGCGGGTCCGGCCGGCGGCGATGTCGTCGCGCAGCGCCGCGACGGCCTTGTCGAGCGTATCGATCCGAGGCGCCAGCGACGGCGCGGCAGGCGCGGCAGCCGGCGCCGGCGTCGCGACGGGGCGCGCCTCGACGCGAGCAAGCCGCGCGTTGAGATCGTCGAGCGCGGTGGTGTTGGCAGGCGCGGGCGGCGGAACATCCGTCGTCGGGGTGCCGACCGGCCAGCCTGCCAGCGAAATCAAAATCATGACGAACGACGCTGCCGCCGCTCCCGCGAGTGCCGGGATCAGGATCGTCGATTGTTTGCGCGGCGGCCGGGGTGCCTCGGGCGTGGGGTCGGCGGCGGGCTCGACATGAGGCTCGTCGATCGGCGGAACCGGATCAGCGGGATCGCTCGCGCGCGGAATTTCCGTTGCGGACAGATCGAGCGTCGGCGGCGGCCGCTTCGGCCGTTTCAGGTCCGGTTCCAAGTCGTTGGACGAGCCGTCGATCGGAGGCTTGTCGTCGGCCATACCATGTCATCCCATTTCGGTCGGGCCGCAAAAGCTGCCGCAGATTCGGGCGCTATCCTTAGCGCGATACACGTCGTGACGCGATGCCTAGCGCGATCCGGCGGACACGGTCCGCTCAAGGAGCGCGAACATCGCATTTTCGTCCGGCGTCCGCGCCACCATGACCTGAACCGCACCGGCGTCGCGCATGATGGCAGCAACCGCATCGGAAAGGCAGCATTGCGGCAGAGCCAACGCCGAAATCTCCATCCCGCCGGCGCGGACCGCTTCGATGAATGCCCGCGCGCTGCGTCGGGAGTAATGCAGAACGGCGGAAATCGTCCCGGCGAAAAACGCCTCGGCGATATCGGGCGGCAGCTTGGCGACGGGCGCCATGCGGTAGGTGGTCTGCGTCACCACCGTAAAGCCGCGCGCGCCGAGTTCGCCGGCCAGATCTCGGGCCAGATCGGCACCGGCAAGATACAACAAAGGATCGCCGGACTTCAGGCGCTTGGTGGTGCTTTTTTTCGACGCGATCAAATCGCGCAACGCCGCCGCGTCGCCATCGGCCGAGAACACCTTGCGGAACCCGGCGTCGCGTGCGGCTTCGGCGGTTTTGTCACCGACAGCGAACAGCGGCAGATCGAGCAGCGCAGGCAAAGCGGATTGTCCGGCGATGGCGCGCAGCGCATTGGCCGAGGTCACGATCACCGCGCCGTAGTGCTGATCCGGATCGTCCTGCAAGGGCACGGCTTCGAAGCGCAACATCGGCGCGGAGAGCACGTCGTGGCCAGCGGCGCGCAACGCCGCGACGGTCGTCGTATTGTCCGGTTCGGGCCGTGTGACGAGAATGGCCATTCAGTCCGTATCTCCTGCGTGCGATTTGCATGCGACAATCGCCCAATGCTAACTCCGGCAAACGAAAAGCCCGGTTCGGCACGGAAGGCAAGGATAGATCGTGGATCAGGAGCGCGCGATGCTGGTGCTGGGCATCGAGACCACCTGCGACGAGACCGCCGCGGCGGTGATCGAACGCACGGACGATGGCCATGGTCGCATCCTGTCGAACATCGTGCGATCCCAAACCGAGGAACACGCGCCCTATGGCGGCGTGGTGCCGGAAATCGCGGCGCGCGCGCATATCGAAGTGCTCGACGGCATCATCGAACGGGCGATGCAGGAGGCGGATGCTGACTTCTCGCAATTGTCGGGCATCGCGGCGGCAGCCGGGCCGGGTCTGATCGGCGGCGTGATCGTCGGCCTCACCACGGCGAAGGCGATCGCGCTGGTGCATCGGACGCCGTTGATCGCGGTGAACCATCTTGAAGCGCACGCGCTGACGCCGCGCCTGACCAACGGCATCGCGTTTCCTTACTGCCTGTTTCTTGCGTCCGGCGGTCACACCCAGATCGTCGCGGTGCGCGGCGTCGGCGATTACGTCCGGCTCGGCACAACGGTGGACGACGCGATGGGCGAAGCCTTCGACAAGATCGCGAAGATGCTCGGCCTGCCCTATCCCGGCGGACCGCAGGTCGAGCGCCATGCCGCGACCGGCAACGCGACGCGCTTTGCGTTTCCGCGGCCGATGCTCGGCCGCGCCGATGCCAATTTTTCGTTGTCGGGTCTTAAAACCGCCGTGCGCAACGAGGCTAGCCGCATGACGCCGCTGCGGGACCAGGACATCGACGATCTCTGTGCGAGTTT
Organism: Tardiphaga sp.; assembly: GCA_031359885.1. GTDB lineage: Bacteria > Pseudomonadota > Alphaproteobacteria > Rhizobiales > Xanthobacteraceae > Tardiphaga. The sequence continues at coordinate 2,294 of JANMAN010000042.1, forward strand.
CCAGGCGGCCGTGCTGGAGTCG
>JANMAN010000085.1:0-5993 GCA_031359885.1 Tardiphaga sp.
CTCGCCGCGACCGATGGTCGGCCGGACGCTGATCGCGCGGCTGCTGACGGAATTTCTCAAACTCCAACGCGGCGCGGTGGCGGCCTTCGACGTCAGCCTGAAAGAGCCGTCGCTGGTCGATTATCTGCCGCGCGTGACCGAGACATCCGACATCGAGACGACGTTCGGTAAGATGGCGCTGATGGACCGCATCATCGTCCATGACGGCATCGCGAAAGTCGTCGATCTCGGCTACCACGCCTTCGACGAATTCTTCGGCATGTGCGAGGAAATCGGCTTCATCAAGGAAGCCGCGCGGCGCGGCATCGCGCCGATCGTTCTGTTCGTCGGCGATTCCGACCGCGCCTCGCTGCGCGGATTCTCGACCTTGCAAAACACCATTCCGCGCACCGCGCTGATCGTGGTGGACAACGAGTTCATCACCAAAGGCGAATTGCCCGACGCGATGAGAGACGGACGCATGCTGCGGATTGGCGGGCTGCCGGCGTTCATCAAGACCTATATCGACCGCCCCAACTTTTCGTTCACGCACTATCTGCGCAATGAAAAGGACACTTCCACCGAGCTGCATCAATGGACCCGCGACGGTTATTTCAAGTTTCGCGAGCTGGAGCTGGGGTTGATACTGGGGGGATGAAGCAGACAACGCCGTCAGCTCGCAATCACTGCCGTCATCACCCGGCAGGGCGCATCTTGCGCCCGACTTGACCGGGTGACCCAGTATTCTGCGACGTTGACGTTGAACATAAACGGCGCGGACTACTGGTTCCCCGCTTTCGCGGGGATGACGACAGTGCGTGTTGCGCGTGCGTTGCGACTAATGCCCCTCGAACGTCATCAGCGTCCGCACCGGCACGTCCATCGCACGCAGCTTCGCGGCACCGCCGAGATCCGGCAGATCGATGATGAAGCACGCCGCGACGACGTCCGCGCCGATCTGGCGCAGCAGCTTCACCGCACCCTCCGCCGTGCCGCCGGTCGCGATCAGATCGTCGACCAGAATGACGCGCTCGCCGGGCGCGATGGCGTCGGCGTGCATTTCCATTTCGTCGAGGCCGTACTCCAAAGAATAAGCGATCCGCACCGTGGTGTGAGGCAGCTTGCCCTTCTTGCGGATCGGCACGAAACCGGCCGACACCTGATGCGCCATCGCGCCGCCGATGATGAAGCCGCGCGCCTCGACGCCGGCGATCTTGTCCACCTTCGAGCCGGCCCAGGGCTGCACCAGTTCGTCCACCGCGCGGCGGAATGCGCGCGCATCGCCGAGCAACGTCGTGATGTCGCGAAACTGGATTCCCGGTTTCGGATAATCCTGGATGGTGCGGACGGAGGCTTTGAGGTCGGTTTCGAGGGTCATGTGAATCTCATTTCAAGAATAAATATCCGTCATTGCGAGGAAGATCGAGGCTCGTCTTCGAGACTCGATCCGACGACGCAATCCAGTTCTTGCTTCAACAAAAACAGACTGGATTGCTTCGCATTGCGCAAGATCGGACGAGCCGATCTCGCGCTTCGCTCGCAATGACGACGAACCTCATTTGGCACCCAGTCGAAACGCGTTCTCGACGATCCGCAACCCGACATCGCCGCCGAGCGACATCAGCGATTCCGGATGAAACTGCACGCCGCCGATGGGCAGGGTTTTATGTTCGATCGCCATCGCGACGCCGTCCTCGGTCGTGGCCGTGACCGTCAGCACATCCGGCATCGACGCCATCTCGACGAACAGCGAATGATAGCGACCGATGATAATTTCATTCGGCAGGTTCTGCATCAGCCGCCCGCCGCGCACCTGAATCCGCGACGGCCGGCCGTGCGCGGGCTGCAACAACTGCCCGAGTTCGCCGCCAAAATATTCACCGATCGCCTGCACGCCCAGACAGACGCCGAACACCGGCAGTTGTTTGCCGAGCGCCGTGTCGATGGTCTGACGGATGCCGAAATCCTCCGGCCGTCCGGGCCCCGGCGACAACACGACGAGATCGAACGTCTTGGTCGTCAGCATGGTCTGCGCATGGACGTAGCGCACCACGGTAACCTCGGCGCCGACCTGCCGGAAATAATCCGCCAGCATATGGACGAACGAGTCGTCGTGATCGATCAGCAGCACTTTCTTGCCGGAGCCGGACGCGTCCGGCGCGAAGGCCGACAGCGGCTTCGGCGGATCGCCGCGCAGTGCCTGAAACAGCGCCGCGGCTTTGGTCTGGCATTCTTTTTCTTCGGCGACGGGATCGCTATCGAACAGCAGCGTCGCGCCGACACGGACTTCGGCGAGTCCGTCTTTCATGCGGATGGTGCGGATGGTGATGCCGGTGTTGATGCCGCCGTCGAAGGTCACCACGCCGATCGCGCCGGCATACCAACGCCGCGACGAACGCTCGTTGTCCTCGACGAACTGCATCGCCCATTTTTTCGGCGCGCCGGTTACCGTGACGGCCCAGGCGTGGGTGAGGAAGGCGTCGAGCGAGTCGAAACCGGGGCGCAGCATGCCCTCGACGTGATCGACGGTGTGAAACAGCTTCGAGTAGGTTTCGATCTGGCGGCGCGCGAGCACCTTGATCGTGCCCGGCACGCAGACCCGCGCCTTGTCGTTGCGGTCGACATCCGTGCACATGTTGAGCTCGAACTCGTCCTTCTCCGAGTTGAGCAATTGGCGGATTTGTTCGGCGTCGCCGATCGCATCGACGCCGCGCGCAATGGTGCCAGAAATCGGACAGGTCTCGACCCGGCGGCCGTCCGAACGCACGAACATTTCCGGCGACGCGGCGACAAGAAATTCGCCGTCGCCCAGATTCATCAGCGCGCCGTAAGGCGACGGATTGATGACGCAGAGCCGTTGGAACACTTCCGCCGGCGAGCGATCGCATTGTTCGCCGAAGAGTTGCCCTGGGACGGCCTCGAACAGATCGCCGCGCGCGAACGCCGCGCGGGCGGTCTCGACCGTGCGCTGATAATCGCCCGGCGCATGATCCGCAAAACCCTGACGCTGCGTCTTCGCATAAACGCTGTCGGCGGTGTCGCGCGGCAGGTCGTCGGTGCTTTTGCCGTTCCACGCGAACTCGTAGCTCAGCACCATGCCGCGCCCGGTCGCACGGTCGTAGGCCAGCAGGCGATCGGGAATAAACAGCACGATGTCGCGCTGATCGGCTTCGCGCGCGCGCTTCTGCTGGAGGTCTTCGATTTGAAAGACGAGGTCGTAGGCGAACGCACCGAACAGGCCGAGCATCGGATCGTCCGACGAGAACAATTGCGCGACCATATCGCGGACCAGCGACATCACGCTGGCGCGGCGGGTGCGCTGTTCTTCGTCGACCGGCGCATCGCCGCGCACGATGTGACCCTTGAGACGCGTGGTGGTTCTTTCGGTGAAGACTACGCAGGGCTCGCGCAGCGTGTCGGACAGAAATGCGACCAGCACCTCGCCGCGCACATTGAGCGCCGTCAGCGTGAAGTGCTCGCCGGACGTTTCCAGCGCGAGCGGCGGATCGGCGAAGCCGAGGTCGAAACTCTCATAACGGCCGGGCACCGTGGTGCCCGATGACAGCACCACGCCGCGCCGCCGATCCAGCGTCACGATCAAATCATCGAGCGCCGTGCCGCCGGTGAAAGCCTGCGCGAGGCGCGAGACCTTAAGGCCGCCGGCGGTCGTGTAGGCACTTTCAGGGGGGAGTGAAAAAACGGTCCTGTTCATGACGTCCTCTTACGGAAACTCGCCGCAGAACGCCACACAGGACAAACGATTGAAAGCCGTCGCACTGCGATGGCGGCCTTCGGACGATTTTGTGGAAACAGATCGCACCGGCCACCTTCTCAGAAGGTGCGCCACCACATCAGGGTTTGGCTGACGATGCTCATGGCCGGTTAGACATCATGGCGCAGGGTTCGCGTCAAGGGTGGGCTGGTTTCGAACAAACACGGTCAGGTCGCGCGGGCCGACGCCGTCTTCGATGGGCGTCCAGCCGAGTTCGACGTAATAGCTGCGTCGGGCCGGGGGGGCGCAAAGGTAGATGCGGGCATGACCGAGCGCGAAACCTTGGTCCGCGGCACGCTCGACTAGCGCCCGCCCGATGCCTTGCCCGCGCGCATCGGGTTCGACCCAGACGGCGGCGACCCACGGCGTGTAGTGCGGACGCTCGTCGAGGTCCGACGCGATGAGCGACGCTGTACCGAGAAACCCACCGCCATCATGAGCGATTAGTGCCAGCGGCATTCCGGGCCCAACCAGATTTTCCCGCACACGCTCAACGAATTTTTCTCTTGAAACTCGATGCTGCCACCACGCCTGCCAAATCCGATCCGCGACGGCGTCGAAAAACTCCGGTCGCTGCCGCAGATCGGAAATGGCGAAGGTCATGTCGATCCGAACGGATTGACGACCCGCAAGCGTCGATCGACCAGCAATCCGTCCTGCATGTCCTCGGAGCACAGCGTGTCGCATTCGGCTTGCAACGCCGCCGCGACGATGAAGCTGTCATAGATCGAAAAGCCGTAGCGTTCCGCGAGGCGAAGGCCGGATTGGTGAGTTTCGAGGGTGACGGGCCAGACGTTCAGCAGGACTTGCAGTTCGTCCAGAAATATTCGTGTTTCCGGCCATGACGATTGACGTTTCACGCGCAAAACATTCGCACATTCGTTCAAAACCTGAGCCGAGATATTCCCGCCTCTTTTCATCAGACTTTCTGAACGATCCGCTTTTGGCGTGCCACGGTCCGCAAGATACAAAAGGACATTGCTATCGAAAAATTCACCGGGCATTCGCTTCGTCGCGGTCGAATTTGAAGTCATCAGGCAACATACCGCGGAAGCGGCGCAAGCGATCCAATGCCGCTGCACGTTCGGCCGGATCCGTGATTAGAGCGAGCCGCGGCTGGCTTTCGGCTAGCCGGACTTCGACCTGATCGCCCTCTTTCAACCCGAGGCGCGCGACGTCGTCCGCCGACAGGCGGACGGCGAGATCATCACCGATTTTGGAAACAAGCATGCGCGTGCTCCTGATATGCAATCGGGGCGAGCATATCAGAAACAGGCCGCGTCGTTAAGCCAAATGCGTCTTGAAGAACGCCACCGCGCGGCTCCAGGCCAATTCGGCGCATTCGCGATCATGCGCCGACATCCGCTGTTCGTTGACGAAGCCGTGATCGGCCTCGTAGCGGAAGAACTCGGCGTCCTTGCCGGCCGCCTTGAGGCCCTTCTCGAAGCCGTCGACCACGGCCGGCGTGCACCAATCGTCCTTGCTGGCGAAATGGCCCTGCAACGGGATAGCGACGTCGGCAGGCTTGGCGGCCTGCTCCGGCGGGATGCCGTAGAACGCGACGCCGGCGGCCAGTTCCGGAATTTTCGTCGATCCGATGATCGTCACGGCGCCGCCCATGCAGAACCCAGTGAGGCCGACTTTCGCGCCGTTGCACTTGAGGTATTGCACCGCGCCGCGCACGGTCTGCGTCGTCGCGTCCATGAAATCGAGCGAGGACATCTCTTTGTTCGCAGCGTCCGTGTCGTGATAGGGCACGACCACGCCGTTGTAGAGATCGGGGGCCAGCGCATCGAACCCTGCCAGCGCGAACCGATCCGCGAGGCCTTTGATCTGGTCCTGAAGTCCCCACCATTCCTGGATCACGACGACGCCGGGCGCATTGCCGGCGGATGCGTTGGCAAGATAGCCCTTGGCTTCCTTGCCGTCGGGACGCTTGAACGAGATGGTGGTGCCCATTGAAATTCTCCGTTGGTGGCCGATCGAATTGAATTGACGGATAGTCTTGCAGCAACGTCATGACAACAAGCTACGTGCGCTGAGCGATTGTTGGATCGAACTTCTTCGCGAGTCCGGCGCTCGTTCGTCTCCGCGGACGCGGGGATCCAGACTTTGCAAGACGAAAAGCGTCGCTCTGGATACCCGCTTGCGCGGGTATGAGCGGAAAACAGGTCGCAACAATTCTAGCTTGATGCCGCCAGCCTGCGGTCGCGCAGTTCGCGCTTCAAGACCTTGCCGATGG
>JANMAN010000122.1:0-10838 GCA_031359885.1 Tardiphaga sp.
CGGCGATAATCGTTGCCTAAATGCGCCGAAATCGACCGCAGCCCGTTATGGCCTGCGATGCCGCCGCCGATCTTCACCCGCAGCTTCGCGGACGGCAGTTCGAGTTCGTCGTGGAAGACGCTGATCTCGCCCGGCGCGATCTTGAAGAAGGACGCCGCCTCCTGCACCGAACGACCGGACTCGTTCATGTAAGTCGCGGGCTTGAGCAGGATCACCTTGGCGCCGTCGATGGTGCCTTCCGCGGTCTCGCCCTGAAAGCGACGGCGCCACGGGCTGAACCCGTGACGCCGCGCGATCGCATCGACAGCCATGAAGCCGATATTGTGCCGGTTGCCCTGGAATTTTACTCCGGGGTTGCCGAGCCCAACGAACAGCCGCACGACGCGGAGACCGGCTAATGTGGTGGTTCAGAAGTTCTCTTCATTATCGAAGCGAGTCCGTAAAGAGAACTTCTGAACCAAACCACATTAGGATTATAAACTTCCAGCGTCCTATCAAATCCGAAGTTCGCAATGAACCTCGCGTCCTGGCCAGGCGAACTTCGGATTTGGGACACTGGCTCTTACTTCTTCTTCGGTGCGGCAGGAGCCGCGGCAGGCGCCTTTGCACCGGCTGCGGGAGCCTTGCCACCGGCCGCAGGCGCTTTCGCACCGGCTGCGGGCGCTTTGGCACCAGCCGCAGGCGCGGCACCGGCCGCAGGCGCAGCACCACCCGTTGCAGCGGCAGTCGCTGCTTCGGCTTCGGCACCCAGACCTGACGGCGGCACGACGGTGACCAGCGTGATGTCTTCTTCACGCGACAGCGACTTGACGCCCTTCGGCAATTGGATGTCCGACAGATGCAAGGAGTCGCCGATATCGAGCTGGCCGATGTTGGCTTCGAGATATTGCGGGATGCTATCGACGGGGCATTCGAGTTCGATCGTGTGCGTGACGATGTTCACCGTGCCGCCGCGCTTCACGCCCGGCGAGGTTTCGCCGTTCAGGATGTGCAAGGGAACGCCGACGCGGATGGTCGCACCTTCGCCGAGACGCATGAAATCGACATGGATCGGGAAGTCGCGCACCGGATCGAGGTGGAAGTCGCGCGGAATCACGCGGTGCTTTTTGCCCTCGAGATCGATGTCCATGATCGTGGTCAGAAACCGGCCTGCCTGGATGCGCTGGCGCAGTTCGGCGTCGAGCACCGAGATGGTCACGGGGGCTTTGCTGTCGCCGTAGATCACTCCGGGCACTCGCCCGGCGCGCCGCTCTGCCCGTGCGGCCCCCTTGCCGCTTGCCGGACGCGCGGTCGCCTTCAATTCCTTGATGGTCGCCATCGTCGTAGTCCTTGTTTTCCGAAAAGTGAAAGGCCGCAAAGCGGCCCGTTGCCACGCCGCAGCAAGCCTCCAGGGGTGCGGGGGCTACGGACGTGCCGGGCTTGTAGCGCCAAAGGTCCGGAATGACAAGGAATGCGCGCTGAAAAGCGTCGGCCGTTAGGCTTTCTTGAGCTTTCGCGCCTTGCGCAGGTCGGCATTGATACGGACGAGCCAATCGTCCCCCAGCGCACGATAGGCTTCGATCACGTCAGCATCGAGCCGCAGCGTGACGGCGCCCTTGAAGACATCGAGCGGCGGATTGCCGGGACGGATGATCCTATCGCCTTCCCGTATTTCGGCGCGATCAAGCATCTCATCGGTCCATTCCGGCGCATCGTCGGGATCGACCCATTTATTCGGCGTCGAGGCTTCGGAGGATTCTTTTAATTTCTCGACCATGGCAGAATCTCATCGAAATGATGTGGCGGGCGTCGCCACGCTGAGTCCAGATCACCGTCACCATACGCTCGTCGAGCCATCCTGCGCTCGCAAAACGAACTTCGCCGTAATCAAATCTATTATCGACCGATGTAACGATTTTTCCTGAAAGCAGGCGTGCCGCATCAATCGCAAAATCGAGGCCTCGCTCGGAGAGCGTTCTCAATCGCTTCTGTGGGTCGAACGTAATCTTCACCCGTTAAAGATGTGGCGGACCGTCCATACAAGTCAATATTGCGGCGAGATCAGATCTCCGAATCGGCCCGCGGCATGCCCTGATCCTTGAAGGTCGACCCTGGCGTTCCCTGCCCCAGCTTTGCCTCCAGCGCCACGATGCGCGCCTTGAGCGTCTCGTTCTCTTCACGGGCCAGCCGCGCCATGTCCTTTACAGCCTCGAATTCTTCGCGCTTGACGATGTCGAGGTCGCGCAAAATCTTCTCGGCCTGATTGCGGACGACGCTGTCGACCTCGCGCTTGACGCCCTGCGCCGCGCCGGCGGCATCGTTCATCAGGCGGCCGATTTCGTCGAAAAAACGATTGTTGGTCTGGGTCATGGCATCTCTCCGGTCGGCCGCATGCAACGCTTACCCCGACAATGGCGATGGCCGCAGCCAAGTTCAACCCCGCGCCTTGTCTGCGTTCGGTTTCCTTGCCATCGTCGCCGCAACGAAAACGCTGCGGGTGGGGATACAACGCCATGATCGACCAAACCATCGAGATCGCGACGCCGGACGGTAGCGTGACAACGTTCATCAGCCATCCCGAGCGCGGCGGGCCGTTTCCGGTGGTGATTTTCTACATGGACGCGCCGGGGATCCGCGAGGAATTGCGCGACATGGCGCGGCGGCTTGCGACCTCGGGCTACTATGTCCTGTTGCCAAACATGTATTACCGGTCCGACATCATGGAGCTCGGGCCGATCCCGCCGGACGAGGACGCCCCGCTGCGCAAGAAGATGTTCGATCTGATGTTCTCGCTGACGATCCCGCTGGTGATGCAGGACACCCAGGTCATGCTCGATTTCATCGCGACGCAGGAGGCCGCGAGCAAAGGCAAGATCGGCACCGTCGGCTATTGCATGAGCGGGCGCTATGCGATCAGCGCTGCTGTCCATTTTCCGGACCGGGTCAACGCGGCCGCTTCGATCTACGGCACGCATCTGATGACCGACCAGCCGGACAGCCCGCATCTGACGGCGCGCAAAGCCAACGCCGAGATCTACGTCGCATGTGCCGAGATCGACCGCTGGGCGCCGATGGAAATGATCGAGCCGCTGCGGGCCGCGCTCAAAGGCGACGGCGTCGATGCCGAAGTCGAACTATACCCCGGCGTGCATCACGGCTTCGCCTTCCCGAAACGGCCGGTCTACGACCGCGACGCCGCTGAACGGCATTGGGAGCGGCTGTTGGCGCTTTACGGGCGGCGGCTCAAATCGTAAGCCCTGATTCATGCCGTTTCTCGCCATTGCTTTTCCTGTTTTTGATCCGATCGCCATCGCCGTCGGGCCGATCGCGATCCGCTGGTACGCGTTGGCCTATATCGGCGGCATTGTCCTCGGCTGGCTCTATGCGCGGGCATTGATCAAAAGCGAGCGCGTGTGGGGCGGGCCTGCGCCGGTCTCGCTGCTTCAGATGGACGACTTCATCCTGTGGGTGACGATCGGCATCATTTTGGGCGGCCGAACGGGTTACGTTCTGTTTTACAATTTGCCGTTCTTCATCGCCCACCCCGCCGAAATATTCGAGCTGTGGAAGGGCGGCATGTCGTTCCACGGCGGCTTCATGGGCTGCGTCATCGCGGTGATGGCCTTCGCGTGGAAGCGCGGCATTTCCATTTTGTCGCTCGGCGATCTGACGACGGCGGTTGCGCCGATCGGCCTGTTGCTCGGGCGGATGGCCAACTTCATCAACAGCGAATTGTGGGGACGCGTCGCCGATCCGAGCTTGCCGTGGGGCGTCGTGTTTCCCAATGGCGGGCCGCTGCCGCGACATCCGAGCCAGCTCTACGAAGCCGGCCTCGAGGGCATCGTGCTGTTTCTGATTCTCGCGCTCATGATCCGCGGCGGGGCCTTGAAACGTCCGGGCCTGATCCTCGGCAGCTTCATCCTGTTTTACGCGATGGCGCGGATCGTCAGCGAATTTTTCCGCGAGCCCGATCCGCAGTTGGGCTTCCTGTGGGGCGGCATGACAATGGGCATGTTGCTATCGGTGCCGATGATCTTGGCCGGCGGCCTCACCATTGCGGCGGCCATGAAGCGTGAACCGCTGATGCGGCAGCCGACACCCATGAATAGTGCAAACCAGGGCTCGAAGTGACAGAGCTGTCCGCGCTTCACGGCGTCATCCGCCGGCTCATCAAATCCGCCGGCCCGATGCCGGTGTGGCGCTATATGCAGCTCTGCCTCACCCATCCGCAGCACGGCTATTACATCGCGCGCGATCCGCTCGGACGCGAAGGCGATTTCACGACCGCTCCGGAAGTCAGCCAGATGTTCGGCGAGTTGATCGGGCTGTGGGCGGCATCCGTCTGGCGCGCGATGGGCTCGCCGCAAACATTGCGGCTAATCGAACTCGGACCCGGTCGCGGCACCATGATGGCCGACGCGCTACGCGCCTTGCGGGTCTTGCCGCCGCTCTATCAGGCGATCTCCGTGCATCTCGTCGAGATCAACGCGGTGTTGCGCGAGAAACAGCGCAAGACGCTGACGGGCGTCCGCAACGTCGAATGGCATTACAGCCTCGACGAGGTGCCGCCGGGGCCGTCGATCATTCTGGCGAACGAATATTTCGACGTGCTGCCAATCCATCAGATGGTGAAGCGCGCGACCGGATGGCACGAGCGGACCGTCGAAATCGACGAGAAGGGCAACCTCTCCTTTGGCTTGTCGGCAGACCCGACGCCGCATTTTGAGGTGCTGGTGCCGGCGCTGGTCCGCGCCGCGCCGGAGGGTGCGATCTACGAATGGCGGCCGGACAACGCGATCATGAATCTCGCGCGCCGCACCCGCGACGATCGCGGCGCGGCGCTGATCATCGACTACGGCCATCTGCGCAGCGAAGCCGGCGACACGTTGCAGGCCATCGCGCGACATTCATTTGCCGATCCGCTGAAAAACCCCGGCCAGTCCGACATCACCGCGCATGTCGATTTTCAGGCGCTGGCATGCGGCGCGGAGGATGTCGGCGCGCGCGTGCATGGCCCGGTTACGCAGCGCGATTTTCTCAAGCAACTCGGCATCGAAGCGCGCGCGCAGACCTTGACCGCCAAGGCGACACCGACCGCGGCAGCCGAAGTCGAAAGCGCGTTGCAGCGCCTGATCGGCTCCGGAAGCGGCAGCATGGGCTTGTTGTTCAAGGTGTTGGGCATCGGCGACCCCGCATTGGGGCCGCTGGTCGGCTTCGGCGAGGATGCCGTTCAAGAGCGCGCCGGGTCATGAGTTACACCTCGCCTTTGCTCTCGGCCATTCCCGGTCTGCGCCACACATTCTTCACGCGCGACGGCGGCGTCTCTACCGGCATCTATCGCGGGCTGAACGGCGGGGTCGGCTCGCAAGACGACCCGGCGCATGTGCAGGAGAACCGCCGTCGCATGGCAGATGCCATCGGCGTCGCGCCGTCGCATTTCCTGACCGCGTTTCAAGTGCACTCGCCGGACGTTGCCGTGGCCGATGGTCCATGGCCGTCCGACCAGCGCCCGAAAGTCGATGCCATGGTGACGCGCGTGCCGGGATTGGCGCTCGGCGTGACGACGGCCGATTGCGGACCGGTGCTGTTTGCAGATTCAAAAGCGCGCGTGATCGGTGCGGCGCATGCCGGCTGGAAGGGTGCGTTCACAGGCGTGTTGGAATCGACCATCGCTGCGATGGAACGGCTTGGGTCAGAACGCGGCAATATCGTCGCCGCCATCGGTCCGCTGATCCGACAACCGAGCTACGAAGTTGGCGCGGAATTCGTCGCGCGATTCACGGACGCCGATGCGGCTCATGCAAAGTTCTTCGCGCCGTCCGTGAAGGACGGACATGCGATGTTCGATCTCGCCGGCTTCATCCGAATGCGGTTAGAGGCGGCAGGCATCACTCAAATCGACGACCTCGGCATCGACACCTATCCCGACGAAGACCTCTTCAGCTATCGTCGGTCGGTGCATCGCAAAGAGCCGGATTACGGCCGCCAGATTCACGCGATCGTTTTGGAAAAACGATAGCTAACATGTGGATTTGATTTCATTTACAGTTCAGCGAAATCCGCGTGCAATTAAGCAACGAACGTGCCCATCGTTCACGTCGCCATTTCTACGGCCTGTGAACCAACGACGGCCTGATACATGTCCTCCATTTTGTACGGCACATGTACATTCAACTTGGCGGTTCATAGACCGGCAGAGGGGATCAATAGCCGCGCTGGGCGATGGAGCTGGCTGAGCCCGCTTCGATTGTTTCCTAACCGGGCGCGACTTTTTAGTTTCGAGTTCGCTGCCGCCCGAGAGGGATTTATTGCTGTTTCCCAGGTGACCGCCAACACTGCCAGATTCTGCCATCAAAACGGATGACCCTGATAACTCCAAAGATTTTGCGTTAATCGAGATGGGTGTGGACGCAATTAAAAGCAGCACAAGAATTTTGCGGACGCCCACCTGAAACTCCTCATTACCGTCAAGATAAGACGCATTCAGGCATATCCGAAACCGTCGCAAGACAAATCACGATTGTCGTTCGCTAAAACACGGGATATTGCCTGCCGCCATGGACCTTAACGAAAATTAACGATATCGGTCGGCCTGGGATCACAGCAGACCGGCCAAATGCAGACGCGCTTTAAATCCGCGATTGAGGCAGCCTTTCTTTTCGGCATCGCCAGCGCGATGGCCGGCTGCGCGGGCGGCGGTACTTCCGCCGGCAATTCCTACGCACAACTCGCAAGCGGTGCGACGATCGCCTTCGATTCCATCGATGGTCCGCCGCCGCAGGTGTTCGAGCGCATGGTCGGCGTGCTCGACGGCGAGTCCAGATCGCGCAGCCTGTCGATCGTCTCGCGTGAAGCGCCGGCGGCTTACCGCGTCCGCAGTTACCTCTCGGCACAAGTGTACCGTGGCCGCACCGCCATCGCCTGGGTGTGGGATGTCTACGATCGCGACGGCCAGCGCGCGCTGCGGCTCTCCGGAACCGAAAGCGGCGGCAAGACCGGCCGCGACGGGTCCAGAGATGCCTGGGCTGCGGCCGACGACGCCTTGTTGCGACGGATTGCGCGATCCGGCCTGAGCGGACTGAACGGCATCGTCGGCGGCAGTAGTCCCGTCGAGCCAGTGTCGGTCCCGCAAGGCCCACGTGGCGATGGCCCGGCGATCGCCGCCATCGACGACGGCGCCGCGACCGCCGCGCTCAGCTTCAGCGCAAATTAATCAGGCCTGACATTGCGCAGGAAAACGACGGCGGGTGGGTTGCCAGCCGCGACCGCTCCTTGATATCACCCTGCTCTGTTCCAAGTGCCGCATGGGTTTCGATATGCTGAACGTTGTTTCCACCAGATCACGGGGAGAAGCGTCGATGTCGGCCAAGAACGGCTCGATCAAGCTGGTCGCCGGCAACTCGAACCCCGAATTGGCCCGCGAGATCGCGAACTGGCTCGAGCTGTCGCTGACCAAGGCCAGCGTGCGCCGCTTCGACGACATGGAAATCTTTGTGGAGATTCAGGAGAACGTCCGCGGCTCCGACGTTTTCATCATCCAATCGACGTCGTTTCCGACCAACGACCATCTGATGGAATTGCTCATCATCACGGACGCGCTCCGCCGCGCCTCGGCGCGCCGCATCACAGCGGTCATCCCGTATTTCGGCTACGCCCGGCAGGACCGTAAGTCGGGATCGCGTACGCCGATCTCGGCCAAGCTGGTCGCCAACATGATCACCCATGCCGGCGCCGACCGCGTCATGACCGTGGATCTGCATGCGCTGCAGATCCAAGGGTTCTTCGACATCCCGACCGACAATCTTTTTGCGTCGCCCGTGATGGTGCGCGACATCAAGGACAAGTTCGACCTCGCCAACGTCATGGTGGTGTCGCCTGACGTCGGCGGCGTGGTCCGCGCGCGCGGTTTGGCGAAGCGTATCAATGCACCGCTGGCGATCATCGACAAACGCCGCGAGCGCGCCGGCGAATCCGAAGTGATGAACGTGATCGGCGATGTCGACGGCTACACCTGCATCCTCGTCGACGACATCGTGGATTCCGGCGGCACACTGGTGAACGCCGCCGATGCGCTGCTCGCGACCGGCGCGAAGGATGTCTACGCCTACATCACGCATGGCGTGCTCTCGGGCGGCGCGGTGACGCGCATCACCGGCTCCAAGTTGAAAGAGCTCGTAATTACGGATTCGATCCAGCCGACCGAGGCGATCCGCGGCGCGCACAACATCCGCGTGCTGACGATCGGCTCGCTGATCGCCGAAGCGATCGGCCGCACGGCATCGGAAGAGTCGGTGTCGAGCTTGTTCGATTGATCGACTAAGCAAACGTGCGAGTTCGTAGGATGGGTTGAGCCCTTCGCGAAACCCATCACGTCGTCAATGATGGGCATCGCCAACGGCGCGAGATCGCGCCTTGCTCAACCCGTCCTATGCCATCACACCTCGCGCCGGCTCAGAAACGCGAGCCGCTCGAACAGATGCACATCCTGCTCGTTCTTCAAGAGCGCGCCGTGCAGCGGCGGAATCAGTTTGCGCGGATCGCGCTCGCGCAGCATTTCGGGCGACATGTCTTCGTTCAGCAACAGCTTGAGCCAGTCGAGCAATTCGGACGTCGATGGCTTCTTCTTGAGGCCGGGCACATCGCGCACCTCGAAAAAGATCCGCATCGCCTCGGCCACCAACCGCTGCTTGATGTCGGGGAAATGGACGTTGACGATCCGCTCCATCGTCTCTTGATCGGGAAACTTGATGTAGTGGAAAAAGCAGCGACGCAGGAACGCGTCCGGCAATTCCTTTTCGTTGTTCGACGTAATCATCACGATCGGGCGCTTCGCCGCCTTGATGGTCTCGCCGGTCTCGTAGACGTGGAATTCCATGCGATCCAATTCCAGAAGAAGATCGTTCGGAAATTCGATATCGGCCTTGTCGATTTCGTCGATCAGCAACACCGGGCGCTCGGGATGCGTGAAGGCTTCCCACAGCTTGCCGCGCTTGATGTAGTTCTTGATGTCGGACACGCGCGCATCGCCGAGTTGGCTATCGCGCAGTCGCGACACGGCGTCGTATTCGTAGAGACCCTGTTGGGCCTTCGTGGTGGATTTGATGTGCCATGTCAGCAGCGGCGCGCCGAGCGCCTTGGCGACTTCTTCGGCCAGCACGGTCTTGCCGGTGCCGGGCTCGCCCTTCACCAGAAGCGGACGCTCGAGCACGATGGCGGCATTGACGGCGACTTTGAGGTCATCGGTGGCGACGTAATTCTTGGTGCCGGTAAATTTCATAGACAAGACGCGCCTCGTTCTGCTGCTTGGTTGACCGGCTTGCAGGCAGACCGGACATGAAACGACCGCCCGAGGCGGCCGTGAAGGTGGCAACCTTAGTCAAAAATACCCGCAGGTCCAGCCGGAATGAGGCATGATGCGGGCGACGTTCTGCATGGCATTCTGATGCGCCGGCGCCCCTTGACGACGCGGCCTATGCGGGCAATCTGACCACCGAGGCCGCCGGTGCGGCGGATTGGATGTCTTCCGATGTTCTTGCAATTCTTCACATCGCTGCGCGACGCCCAGGTGCCGGTGACGCTGCGCGAATACCTCATGCTCATGGAAGCGCTGGACAAGGATTGCGCCGATCAGAGCGTCGAGAATTTTTACTATCTGTCGCGCACCGCGTTGGTGAAGGACGAACGCAACCTCGACAAATTCGACCGCGTGTTCGGCTCGACCTTCAAGGGTCTCGAAAACTTGCTCGACGCGATGGAGACCGCCGAGATACCGGCCGAGTGGCTGAAGAAACTCGCGGAGAAATACCTCACCGAAGACGAGAAGAAACAGATCGAGGCGATGGGCTGGGACAAGCTCATGGAGACCTTGAAGAAGCGACTCGAAGAACAGAAGAAACGCCACGAGGGCGGCAGCAAATGGATCGGCACCGCCGGCACGTCGCCGTTCGGTGCGGAAGGCTACAATCCGGAAGGCGTGCGGATCGGCCAGGAAAAAAGCCGCCACCAGCGCGCGGTCAAAGTGTGGGACAAGCGCGAGTTCAAAGATCTCGACGGCAATGTCGAACTCGGCATCCGCAACATCAAGGTCGCGTTGCGGCGTCTACGGAAATTCGCGCGGACGGGTGCGGCCGACGAACTCGATCTCGATACCACGATCAAGGAAACCGCCAACCACGGCTATCTCGACGTCCACATGCGGCCGGAGCGGCGCAACGCCGTCAAGGTGCTAGTGTTCTTCGACATCGGCGGCTCGATGGATTCGCACATCCAGCAGGTCGAGGAATTGTTCTCGGCGGCCAAGACCGAATTCAAACACATGGAATATTTCTACTTCCACAACTGCCTCTATGAAGGCGTGTGGAAGCAAAACCGCCGCCGCTTCACCGACCGCACGCCGACCTGGGACGTGCTGCACAAATATCCGCACGACTACAAAGTCGTGTTCGTCGGCGACGCGTCGATGTCGCCTTACGAGGTGATGGTGCCCGGCGGATCGGTCGAACACGTCAACGAGGAATCCGGGTCGGTCTGGCTGGAGCGCGTAACGCGGACCTATCCGCACGCGGTGTGGCTCAATCCCGTTGCGCAGCGGCATTGGGATTATTCGGAATCGACGACGCTGATCCGGCGGCTATTCTCGGAACGGATGTTTCCGTTGACGATTGAAGGCCTCGAGGGCGCGATTAAGGAATTGGTGAGGTAACGACATGACGCAGAACATCACGCGCGGCATCAAGGCGATGGTCGACGAGGCCAATGCGCAGATCGAGACCATGACCGCGCAAGAGGTGATGGACGCCGCCGCGAAGGGCGATGCGGTCATCGTCGATATCCGCGATCCCCGCGAGATCGAGCGCGAC
>JANMAN010000131.1:0-2914 GCA_031359885.1 Tardiphaga sp.
CAGTTGCATCGCTTTCTGAACGTCGCGCTCGGCGGTTACGTGCGTTCGGTCAACAGCTATTCCGCAGGCGCATCGATGGTGATGCTGCCGCACATTCTCGGCAATTACGACGACGTCTCGCGCCGCAACGTCAGCTGGGACGATATCGTCGCGCATACGGATATCGTGCTCGCCTTCGGCGGCATGGCGCTGAAAAACTCGCGCGTGGCCGCAGGCGGCATCAGTCGCCACACTGAACACCAGCATATGATCGATGCCAGCGCGCGGGGCGCGCAATTCGTGCTGATCGGTCCGTTAAAGAACGATCTGCCTGCCGAAGTGAACGACGAATGGCTGCCGGCCAAGCCGGGCACCGACACGGCGCTGATGTTGGCGCTCGCGCATACGCTCGTCAGCGACAACGCGCATGACCGCGCGTTTCTGGATCAATTTTGCCACGGCTGGGAAACCTTTGAGGACTATCTGCTCGGTCACGGCGACGACCAGCCGAAGGACGCAGTATGGGCCGCTGACATCACCGGCTTGAAAGCCGGCGACATTCTCGCGCTCGCGCGCCGCCTGCCCGGCAAGCGCGTGCTCGTCACGGTCGCGCACGCGTTGCAGCGCGCCGAACATGGTGAACAGCCGGTGTGGATGGGCTCGGTGCTGGCAGCGATCCTCGGTCAGCATGGGTTGCCCGGCGGCGGCTTTAGTTATGCGCTTGGCGCCATCGCCAATTATGGCCGCCGCACCAACGCCGTGCCGATCGCGGCACTCGATCAATGCCGGAACGGCGTCACGGAATTCATCCCGGTCGCGCGCATCTCGGACATGCTGCTTAACCCCGGCATGCCGTTCGATTACAACGGCCAACGGCTTCACTACCCGGATATCAAGCTGGTCTATTGGGCCGGCGGCAATCCGTTCCATCATCATCAGGACCTCAACCGGCTGCGTCAGGCGTTCGCGCAGGTTGATACGCTCGTGGTCCACGAGATCGCGTGGACAGCAACCGCGCGTCATGCCGATATCGTCCTGCCATGCACGATGACGCTGGAGCGTGAGGATATCGGCGGCTCGCCTTACGATCCGCTGATGATCGCGATGCACCGCCTCGCCAAACCGTTCGGCGAAGCCCGCGACGATTTCGACATCTTCGTCGACCTTGCGGAGCGGCTCGGCTGCGAGCAGGCATTCACCGAAGGCCGCAATACTTCGCAATGGCTGAGGTATCTTTATCGTTTCACGCAGGACGCACTGGCGGCTAAGGGCTTCGACGCGCCGGATTTCGACACCTTCTGGGATCGCGGCGAAATCACACTGCCGCAACTGCCGCATAACGGCGGCACCATCCGCGCTTTTCGCAACGATCCGGCAACGCATCCGTTGCCGACGACCAGCGGCAAAATCGAGATTTGCTCGGACACCATCGCAGGCTTCGGCTATGCGGATTGTCCCGGTCATCCGGTGTGGCTGGCACCCGTCGATATCGTGAGCGCAGAGCATCCGTTGCAACTGGTCGCCAATCAGCCGGCGTCGCGATTGCACAGCCAATTCGATTTTGGCGGCCACAGCGTGGCGATGAAGCGCCGTGGCCGCGAGGTCGCGCGCATGCATCCGGACGATGCCGCCGCGCGCGGCATCGTCGACGGCGACATCATCAAGTTGTTCAACGAGCGCGGCGCGTGTCTTGCGGCGGTTGATATCACCGACGGCGTAATGGCGGGTGTGATCAACCTGCCGACGGGCGCGTGGTACGATCCGGAAGATCTAAGCGACGATAAATCGCTCTGCGTGCATGGCAATCCGAACGTGCTAACGCGCGACGTCGGCACGTCACGCTTGTCGCAGGGCTGCATCGGGCAACTAACCGTGGTTCAAGTGGAGAAGTTCACCGGCAATCTGCCGCCAATCCAGTGCTTCGATCCGCCGGTAGGGGTGAGGCGCGTTTGAGATAAGCCGTCACCGCCCGGCGAAGATGCGTCTTGCGTTCTTTCTCTCTCCCCTTGTGGAAGAGGGTGGCTTCGCGCAGCGAAGGGGTGAGGGGTTTTGGCGAAGAAGCCCCTACCCCCGACCCTCCCCGCCACGAGGGGGAGGGCAGTACGCTGCCGATGGCGCAACTCAAACTATTTCACCCCGAACTCTTCCCGCATCTTCGCTTGAATCTTGGCCATGCCGCCGATCCAGCGATCGTAGTTTTCGGTTTTCTTGCGCATGTAATCGATGACCTGCTTATGCGGCAGGATGAGGAATGTCTCCTTGTCGAGACCTTCGATGACATCCGCGGCCACCTGCTCCGGCGTCAGATCGCCGTCGCCGGATTGCGGACCCTTCGGGATCGAACGCAGCATGTTGGTATCGACGCCTTGCGGGCACAGGATCGAAACCTTGATGTTGTCGGCGCGATGCGAAATCGCGAGATTTTCCGCAAAGCCGACCGCCGCATGCTTCGTCGTCGAGTAGGCTGGGCTGCCGACCTGCGACAGAAGCCCTGCTGCCGAGATTGTATTCAGGAAATAGCCGCCGCCACGCGACTTATAAAGCGGCACGAGATAGCGCGCGGCGTAGACGTGCGCCATCACATGAATGGCCCAGCTTTTCTCCCACGGCTCGTTCGACGCCCCGCCGGCATTCACCGACATCGGATCGAACCCGCCACCGACACCGGCATTCGAGCAGAACAAGTCGATCGGCCCGATCCGTTTTTCCGTGACGTCTATGAGCTGCTTGATGTCCTTCTCGCGACCGACATCGCAGGTGAAGGCCGCACCGTCGATCGACGACGCGACAGCTTCCGCGCGCATGCCGTCGAGATCGGCAACTACGACCTTCGACGCGCCGGCTTTGTGGAAAGCTTCGCACATCGCCTGCCCGATGCCGTTGCCGCCGCCGGTGACGACGACGACTTTGCCGCTGACCTGCATGAATCCCCCGA
>JANMAN010000149.1:0-10136 GCA_031359885.1 Tardiphaga sp.
GCGCTGCGCCAGCGCGGCGAGGTGCTCGCTTTCGATCGGGCCGAGGTTGCGGAACGTGCTCTGCTTGAATTCCAGCACAAAGGACGGCGCCAGCGCGCGGTTGGCTTCGAGGAAATCGATGCAGTCCGCGAAGGTCGCGGCGTGCGACAGCGTGCTGGCCGCGACGTTGCAGAACACGCCGACGTCCTTGTTGCGCACCATCAGCCGGCGCAGCACCTGCATGCAGCGCAGCATCACGGCATGGTCGATCTGGCCCATCAGCCCGGCCGCCTCGGCGGTGCCGATGAAATGCTCCGCCGTGATGAGCACGTCGTTCTCGTCGCGGAGCCGCGTCACGGCTTCATAGAACCGGACTTTCCGCTGCGGCAGCGTCACGATCGGTTGCAGATAGACGTCGATGCGGTTGGCTTCGATGGCGGCCCTGATCTTGGCGAGCAGATCGGCGCCGGTCGCGGCCGCGGATATAGGTGGCGGCGCAATCGCGGATTGGCGTGGCTCCATGAACGCCACGGCAGGCGCATGCGGTGCCGGGTGAATCGGCGGCAATGGCGGCGTCGCGATCGCTGCGGTCGCGGCCCATCCCGACGCCAGAAGATCGTCATGGCTTGCGACCGAACTTGCCAACTGCCGCACCAGCGATCCCAATTCGCCGATCTCCGTCATCGCGGTCTGCATGCGATCCTGCGACGCCGAATTCGACGACACGATCTTGCCTTCGATCGCCGACAGGCGGCGGCCGAATTCCGCGATCTGCCTGGCGAGGTCGCCGGTGCCGCGCGACAGATCGTCGATCTGTTTGGGGATGTCGCTGTTGCTGCGCATGCGCATCGAGACGGCATTGAACAGGATCATAAACGTCAGCGCGGTCATCGCGACGATGGCCGATTGCAGCGCCGTGAGACCCGAAATCGCGAGCAGGATGAGCCCCAGCGACGCTGCGACCAGCACCATACAAATGCCGACAAAAATCTGAGAAATTCGGATCATGAAACGCGCGACTGCCCCAGAACTTTCGAAAGCCCGGATCGGACGATCCGACGTGTCTTAGCAGACAGTCTATCACCGTCGTTGATTCGGGGGCGCGGAAGTTCAGTCTTGTGCAGCGCCGATCGTGTCTGCCATCGTGGCCCCTCGGCTGCCGAGCGGCTTGCGCGGGCCGACGGTCGTGTCGACCGCCGTCTGGTGTTCGATCTCGGAATTCAACTCCGCGCCGCACAGCACGATGATGGCCGACATCCACATCCACATCATCAGGCCGATCGCCGCGCCGAGCGATCCATAGGTGGCGTCGTAATCGCCGAAATTCGACAGATACCACGACAGCAGCGACGATCCCGCGATCCAGAGCAGCGCTGCGACGACGGTGCCGATACTGAGCCATTCCCAGCGTGCGCCGAGCCGGCTCGGGCCGAAGCGATACAGCACGCCCAGAGCCATCAGCAGCAGCGTCAGCAACACCGGCCATCGCGCAAGGCCGATCAACGTTTTGCCTTCCTCGGTAATCCAGATGTTGTTCAGTACGATCGGCAAGGCGACGACCGCGCCGACCATCAGGAGCAAGCCGATGATGCCGCTGACGGTGAACAGCAGAGACAGCGCGTTCAGCTTGAAGAAGCCGCGCTTTTCGGTTTCGCCATAGACCACGTTGAGCGCGTCGATGATGGCCTTCACGCCGGCATTGGCGCTCCACAACGCCAGCGCCAAACCGAACAGGAAGGTGGTGCCGAGCGTCGCATTGCCTTTGCTCAGCACGCGGCCGATCTGATCCTGCACGATCTGGAACGACCCCTCCGGCAGCATCATCGCCAGCGATTGCAGATTCTTGCCGATGGTCGCGGGATCGGCGAACAGGCCATAGAGCGACACGAGCGCAGTGATCGTCGGAAACACCGCAAGCAGGCCGAAAAATACGACACCCGCCGCGATCGCGAGCAGACGGTCTTCACCGGTGCGCTGGTAAAACCGCCAGAGAATGTCTTTCCAGCCGCGTGCGGGGATCTGTAGCGGATGTTCGGAGTCACGTCCGCGGTCCGGTTCGGCGATGCGGCTCGAATAATCCCGTTTCGGTTCGGGCGCATTGGCCGAGATGACTTCGGGAGGCTTTGCCGGCCAGAACTGTCGCTGCACGAGAACCGCCAGTGTGGCGGTGACAGCGATAATGGTGAGGTCCTCGGCGCGCTCCGAGAGCCGTGACATACGATTAAGCCTCGATGCGGTCCGTCCGACTGAGACGGCGCGCCAGCGCCCAGCCCAGCAACGTCACGGCCAGTGCCGCGCCCGCCTTTGTCGCGGCGGGGGTGCCCTGCGACCCTCGCGAATTGAACGATGATGGTGCGCGCAACACATCCGCCGCTGTCGCGCGTGCGGATTCCATCGAATTGCGCACGGCGGCGGGACGGCTGTCGGCGGCCCGGCGCGAGACGGGTTTTGTCGCGGCGGCGCTGGCTTTGACCGCGTCGCGCGGCAACAAACTCGACTTCATACGTTTGCCTGTGACGGCGACACGAAGACGATCCATGAGGCTCGGATACGTGGCAGTCGGCGTTTTCATTTTCGCAGCGGCAATGGCGACCGAGATCAGCGCCAGAAGCACCAGTACGCCACCGACGACGGCGAAGGCCGTGTAGACCCCGTAGGCGACGGAGATGTAGTGAAACAGCGCGCCGGCACCGACCAGACACGCGGCGATGAAAAACGCGCCGGCCGCGGCATAGAAACCAGCGCCAACGGCATAGGCGACCACGACGTTCTTGCCGTGGTCTTTCGTATCCTCGACGTAGGATGTAGCGGCGAGCTTGACCTGGCTGACCTTGAGCGCAAGGCCCGTTTTCAGCAACGCAACGACTTGTCCGCTCATCCCCGCCTCATTCAGCAAACGGAGGCCGCCTCCGTGGCAGCCTCGTCATCACTGAACGGGCAGATGCGCCGATAAGTTCCACTCAAGCCGTCATTGCGAGGAGCAGGTATTTCTCGTCTTCGAGAAACGCCGCGACGAAGCAATCCAGCTTTCTAAAAAAGAACTGGATTGCTTCGCCCAACTGATATCGGCAAACGTGCCGAAATCAGTTTGGCTCGCAATGACGGCATGTGTCCTTACGCGACCGCCTTGATAACCCGGCCGACCTTCTCGACGATCTCGCCGACCTGATCCTCGCTAACGATCAAAGGCGGCGTCAGCGCGATCGTGTCACCGGCGGCGCGGAAGAGCACCTCGTGATCGTGGAAGCCGGCATTGAGCGCATCCCAACCGCGCTTGCCGGGACCTTCCGGACCGGGGGCGAGGTCGATCCCCGCCGTGATGCCGACGGTGCGGATGTCCACGACGTTCGGATGGCCTTTCAGCGACATCACGGCATCCGCGAACATGGACTCCATCTTGTTGGCGCGTTCGAACAACTGATCGTCGCGGTAGATGTTCAGGCTGGCGATGCCGGCGGCGCAGGCCAGAGGATGTGCCGAATAAGTATAGCCGTGGAACAGCTCCACCACATGCGCCGGGCCGGTCATGAAGGCGTTGTGAACCGTCTCGTGCGCGATCACGCCGCCCATCGGGGCCGCACCATTGGTGACGCCCTTGGCGAAGGTCAGCAAATCCGGCGTCACGCCGTAACGCTCTGCCGCGAAGGCCGCACCAAGACGACCGAAGCCGGTGATGACCTCGTCGAAAATCAACAGGATGCCGTGCTTCTTGGTGATCTCGCGGAGCCGCTTGAGATAGCCCTTCGGTGCCGGCAGCACGCCGGTCGAGCCGGCCATCGGCTCGACGATGACGGCGGCGATGGTGTTCGCGCCGTGCAGATTGACCAGCCGCTCGACGTCGTCGGCGAAATGCGCGCCGTAGTCCGGCTCGCCCTTGCTGAACGCCTGCTTCTCGCGGTCGTAGGTGTGGGTGATGTGATCGACGCCGCTCAGAAGGTTGCCGAACATTTTGCGGTTGTTGACCATGCCGCCCACGGACGTCCCGCCGAAGCCGACGCCGTGATAGCCGCGCTCGCGGCCGATCAGCCGGGTGCGCGCGCCTTCGCCACAGATCTGGTGATAGGCCAGCGCCATCTTCAGCGCGGTGTCGGCGGCTTCCGAGCCGGAGTTGCAGAAAAACACGTGGTCCAGGCCGGCAGGCGCGAGATCAGCGATGCGGGTCGCCAGCTCGAAGGCCTGCGGATGCGCGAACTGAAACGGCGGCGCATAATCCAACGTGTCGGCGGAGAGCTTGATCGCCTCGGCGATTTCGCGGCGGCCGTGTCCGGCATTCGAGCACCACATGCCGGCAGCGCCGTCGAGGATCTTGCGGCCGTCAGTGGTGAAATAATGCATGTCCTTGGCGCCGGCGAGCATACGCGGCGCGCTTTTGAACGCGCGGTTCGAGGTAAACGGCATCCAGAACGCAGCGAGGTCGTTGGGCACGTGAGCGCCGGTCGTCGGGGGGCTTTTTTCGAGCATCACGGGCCTCATCTGGTCTGGGGTTCGGATTGATTTGCATGCTATCAGTTTTGTCGGGCGAGGTGAACGACCAACCGCAGGATGTATCCATGCGTTATCGGCTGTTTCGGGACGGCGCGCTTGCTGCCCCATCTTGCGGCTGATACGACGCGCGCATGCAGGAAAACGCACCCAAATCCAAGAAACCGCAGAAATTGCGCGCCCGGCTGCCGCGCGGCCTCGCCGACCGCAATGCGGCCGAGATCGCAGCGACGCGCCGCATGACCGAGGTCATCCGCGAGGTCTATGAGCGCTACGGCTTCGAGCCGGTCGAGACGCCGGCGATGGAATACACCGACGCGCTCGGAAAATTCCTGCCCGATCAGGACCGGCCGAACGAGGGCGTGTTCTCGTTTCAGGACGACGACGAGCAGTGGATATCGCTGCGCTACGATCTGACCGCGCCGCTCGCGCGCTACGTCGCGGAAAATTGGGACGCGTTGCCGAAGCCCTATCGCAGTTACCGCGCGGGCTACGTGTTTCGCAACGAGAAGCCGGGGCCGGGGCGCTTCCGCCAGTTCATGCAGTTTGATGCCGATACGGTCGGCAGCGCATCGCCGGCCGCCGACGCGGAGATGTGCATGATGGCCGCCGACGCGATGGAGAAGCTGGGATTTCAGCGCGGGCAGTATGTGGTGAAGGTCAACAACCGCAAGGTGCTCGACGGTGTGATGGAGAGCATCGGTCTCGGCGGTGACGAGAATGCGGGACGACGGCTCACGGTGCTGCGGGCGATTGATAAGGCCGATAAGTTTGATTGGCTTGAAGTAAAGAAACTTTTGACGATTGGACGCTGGGATGGCGGTGCAGTGGGAGAAGGAGATTTTACCAAAGGCGCTGGTTTGGCAGATCATCATGCAGATCTTTTGCAGTTGATTACTCAGCAAACAATGCCTGCTGAAGCGATTGATGAGTTTGATGAAGAGCCGTTGGCCGAAGTCTTGCAATCGGACGATCGAGTGGATTTCGTAGAAATGCCTATGGGCGAAAACAACCAGTATTGGTCGTTTCCAAACTCAAAGAAGATGGATCAAATCAAAAGCCATCGAGGGCTCTTTCACGCGCTTAAATTTTACGAAGGTCTCGACGAATTGGATGAAATTTCCCGTTTGGTTGCGGCTTCGGGATATGGCTCGAAACGAATTCGCATTGATACATCTGTTGTTCGAGGACTCGAATATTACACCGGTGCCGTGTTCGAGGTCGAGCTGCTGCTCGAAGCCAAGGACGACAAAGGCCGTCCGGTGCGCTTCGGCTCTGTCGGCGGTGGCGGGCGTTACGACGGATTGGTGTCACGCTTTCGCGGCGAGCCCGTGCCGGCGACGGGGTTCTCGATCGGCGTCTCGCGGCTCCAAGCCGCGCTCGATCTCATCAACAAGGACAAGCCGCAGCCGAAACAGTTCGGCCCCGTCGTCGTCACTGTATTTGGCGGCGACATCGCGGATTACCAAAAGATGGTCGCCGAATTGCGCACCGCCAATATCCGCGCCGAGCTTTATCTGGGCAATCCGAAACACTCGCTCGGCCAGCAGGTGAAATACGCCGACAAACGCAATTCGCCTTGCGTCATCACGCAGGGCTCCGATGAAAAAGCCGCCGGCACCGTGCAGATCAATGATCTCATTCTCGGCGCGAACCTGACCGAGATCGCCGACCGCGACGAATATCTGCGCCGCAAGGCGGCGTCGCTCGAGACGGTGCCCGCAGAGGAGTTGGTCGACCGCGTCCGCGCGGCCCTCGCGAAGCATGAGGTGAGTTGGAGTTAAAATCAGCCGTCATCCCCGCCAAGCGCGTCCGGTGACGCGCTTGCGTCATCCGGCGCGCGCGAGCGGGGACCCAGTATTCCGCGACGTTTATTTTAAATACCAACGTCGCGGAATACTGGACCACCCGCCTTCGCGGGTGGTGACGGCAGTGCAGGTTAATAAGCAGACACTAAACCAAGGAGACCAATATGCCCGAGATCACCGTCAGCATGGCCGAAGGCCGCACCCTGGAACAGAAAGCCGGCATGATGCGCGACATCACGCAGGCGCTCGTGACCAATCTCGGCGTCGATGCCGAGGCCGTCGTGATCCAGATCAACGAAGCGCCGCTCGGCCACAAGATGAAGGGTGGCAAGACGTTCATCGAGCGCAAAGCTGCGGCGGGGAA
The DNA here is from genome assembly GCA_031359885.1 of Tardiphaga sp. Lineage (GTDB taxonomy): Bacteria > Pseudomonadota > Alphaproteobacteria > Rhizobiales > Xanthobacteraceae > Tardiphaga. The sequence goes on from JANMAN010000149.1 coordinate 6,634, forward strand.
GTAACGTCCTCAATCGTCATCACCGGGCAAGGAAGCTCTTCGCGACCGCCGACCCGGTGATCCATTCTCTTAAGAAGATGGATACGCGGGTCATCGCATGCGAAGGGCATGCTCGCCCGCGCATGACAGCTAGAGCCCCGCTACGCCTACGCAAACACGGCGATGGTCTGCCGCGCTGCCATCACCGGGCGGCCGCTCGCGTTCCAGATCGTCATCGCCTGCCCGGAATAGCCGTTCCGCAGGGTCTCGGCGGATGTCCGCACCAGCCACCAGCCATCGGTCGTGGTGATGTCGTCCGACAGCACGTCGACCTGCCAGGTCATCGTCGAGATCGGCGCGAACTTTTCGAACAGCACGATCGCGGCCGGCGGCGGGGCATCCGCCAGCGCCAGCAGCCCGACCACCGACGTGCGGGCGTTCGGATCTTTGTGTCGGAGCCACAGCGTCAGCGACGGCGCGCCTTTGCGGCTGAACGGCGTTCCGCCCGCCGCGAGCAGGCCATCGAAATGCTGGACGAAATTCAAGCCCGGCACATGCGCGAAGAACGGCTTGCTGTCCGCAATCGAAGCCGCGCTCGGCGCTGCGAGATCGACGTGATCGTTCGGCGACGGCCGAGCCGCGCCGAAACACAAGGTCGCGCGCGTCGCCAATCCCGCATCGCCGGTCAGATCGACGCCGACGAACACCGCGGATTTGCCTCGCCGCAGCACGGTCGGCCGGAGCGTCAGTTCGCTCGTGGCCGGGCCGACAAATGCGAATTGCGCGGAGCGCAGCGGCGGCAAGTCCGGCGTCTGCACCATCGCGGCCTGCAAGCACAAGGCCGCCGCGAGCCCGCCATACGCCGTGCGGCCCTGCAGCCAATCCTCGCTGACCGTGACGCGCCAGACGTCGTGTCCGTCGTCTTGGCCGGGCGCGAAACTTGCCAGCAAGTCGGTCAACTCGGTCATGGCGGCCCCCGAAACAACATGCGAATCGACATACTCAGATCGTGCCGGCGCATGTCGATGCCGTGCGCGCGCTTGTGTCTCTGGCACGGCGGCTCTAGGAAATGCAAATGGATGCACGCAATTTTATTACGATCGGCATGACCGCCGAACGTCTCTACACGGTGGCGCATGAGCGCACCGTGCAGCACTTCGTCCCGTCGATGCCGGCGGTCTACGCCACGCCGATGATGATCCTCGACATGGAATTGACGGCGGGTGACGCCGTCACGCCGCATCTGCCGGACGGCTTCGTCACCGTGGGCACGATGGTCGATATCCGGCATCTCGCGGCGACGCCGGTCGGCCGCGTGGTGCGGACGGTCGCGACGGTGACCGACATTCACCGCAAGATCATCACGTTCGACGTCGTTGCGTTCGACGGCGAGCGCAAAATCGGCGACGGCCGCCATGGACGTGGCGTCGTGAATGTCGCCGATTTCAAAACGAGGTTCGACGTGATGTGAGGAGTCGTTTTACGCCTTCGAAATAGGCGAAGGACGATCGATTATTTCGGCAAAAACGCCTTTGCCTTTTCCATGTCGCTGACGTTCATCTTGATGCCGCCGGGCATCATGATGTCGCCGGGCTTCATCGTCGCGGGGCACGCGCCGAGCCATTTCGCTTCGACGGACATCGTGCTGTCGCGCGGTGTGCCCTTCGGGGCGTTTTGCATCTGCATGGTCGTCTTGACCATGTAAGCCGAGTTGAAATCGCCGGTCACGTCGGCGCGCGTCGTCGATGAAATGCCGCCGACCGTGCAGACCGAATCGGTCACGTAACCCGTTGCCGTTTTCTGTGTTTCGTTCTTGCTGCAGATGTCTTTCGCCATCGGGGCGAATGCGGCGGTCATCCGCTTGTCCGTCGCTTCGTCGGTGCAGTGCTGCATGGTCATGCCCGGCATCTGACCGGACGGCAGCATCTTCATCTCCCAAAGCCCTGGCTTGCGCGTCGGCAATTCGGCGGCGTTTGCAGCGCCCGCCCACGCCAGACCGATGATTGCCGCGAGACCGATTTGACGATGGACGGACTTCATCATGATCGGTCTCCCATGACGGCGAGTGCTCAATAACGCGTGCGGATCGGCCGATCGTAGGCGCCGTAAGGCACCCATTTGCAGGCGAAGGAAATGTAGCCGCCGTAATAGGCCTGCGTGCCGAGTAGCTTCGCCACCTTGCCGTATTGTGCGCAGTGCGCGATCGCCGTGCCGCGCACGTCGATCTGGTGAACGAGATTATAGGAGATGATGCCGCCGGTATCGTTGCCTTTGATCGGCGGCACGTAGTCGGCGCCGGCCGGATGGCTCGCAAGAATGCCGCAGCCGATCAGGCTCGCCGTCATCGCCAGCAGCGCCGGCCTCGTCATTCGCATCGTCGTCTCCATGGTTGCGTAAACTCTAGACGCCATCCCGGCCGGAGAAAAGAACGATGAAGCCACACTCACCAGCTTATGCCGAGGTTATCATTCGGGTGTTGCCGCGCTGCACTTGACCCGTCGCACGCGTCGCGGCACGGTCAAGCTGTATTTCCAGCGGCGGATCATATCATGCGCGATCTCTTCGGCAGCCTCATTCGCATCGCTTTTTTAGCACTGCTGGCGGTGTTCGCGGTTGCAGGCAACCAGGCTCAAGCCGCAAATCCTCTGGAAAAGAACTTCTATCTGTCGGGCCCGCGTTACGACGGCGATCTGCCGGCGTGCGAATCGGCGCTCGGCAAAATCTCGTCGCGTTTTGCCGACAAGGAAAGCACGTACTGGAATTCGGCCTTGCAGATCGTCGGCTACGAGCACGTTCGCGAGACGGCGTTCCGGCCCTGGCAGTCCGACAATATTCCGCGACGTTACTGCACCGCGAATGCGATGCTGAACGACGGCAAGGCGCGCCTGGTGCATTACTCGATCATCGAAGATGGCGGGTTGGCGAGCTTCACTGACGGCGTCGAGTTCTGCGTCGTCGGGCTCGATCGCAATTGGGCCTTCAACCCGGCCTGCAAGGCTGCGCGGCCGTAACACTCATTCTGTCAGTCCGAGACAATATAAAGCCCGCTTCGGCAGGCTTTATATTGTTCTTGAAATGTTCCGGTCGCCTGATAGGCTTGCACGATAGGGGCGGGGGATCGTCATGCGTCAGTCGTTTGGTTTGTTTCATCTGACATTTTATCGCGCGGTAGTGGTGGCCTTGCTCGGATGTCTGGCGTTGTCGCAGCCGGCATTTGCGCAGCAGGACAAGCGACAGAACGCACCGGGCGAATTCGATTTCTATGTGTTGGCGCTGTCGTGGTCGCCGTCGTTTTGCGAATCGTCGGCCGAGCGCGGAAATAATTCTCGCTCGCAGCAAGTGCAATGCGGCGGCCGCCCGTTTTCATTCGTCGTGCATGGGCTATGGCCGCAATATGAGCGCGGCTTCCCGGATTACTGCCAACGGCCGGCGCCGCGGCTCGACCGCCGCATCATGAACTCGATGCTCGATCTGATGCCCGCGCCGGGGCTGATCTATAGCGAGTGGGACAAGCACGGCACCTG
>JANMAN010000215.1:0-2816 GCA_031359885.1 Tardiphaga sp.
CAAGGCAGGCCTCGGCGACAAGGCTGCGTCGATGATCGTCGCCGAGGCCTCCTACGAGGTCGCCGATCCGACCATCGATTCGCAAATCCTCAAGCTGCGCGACAGCGGCGCGACGTTGCTGTTCAACGCGTCGACACCGAAGCAGGCCGCTCAGGCCATCAAAAAGAATTTCGAAATCGGCTGGAAGCCGATCCACATCGTCGACATCAACGCGACGTCGGTCGGCGCGGTGTTGCAGCCCGCCGGGCTCGAAGCCTCGAAAGGCATCATCTCCACGAATTACGGCAAGGACCCGCTCGATCCGCAGTGGAAAGACGATGCCGGCATGAAACGCTACATGGCGATGATGGAAAAATATTATCCCGAAGGCGACAAGAACTCGAACTTCAACTCCTACGGCTACAGCACCGCGGAGGTTCTCGTTCATGTCCTCAGGCAATGCGGCGACGATCTCACGCGTCAGAACGTCCTGAACCAAGCCACCAACATCAAGAACGCGAAGTTCGATCTGTCGCTGCCGGGCATGACCGCCAACACCGCGCCGGACGACTACCGCGTCAACAAGCAGATGCAGATGATGCGCTTCAACGGCGAACGCTGGGAGCTGTTCGGACCGATCATCACCGACGACGCGGCGGGGTAGGGTTGCGCGGACCGCATGACGCAACGCCGTTCAACACATGAGGCCGTCATGGCCGGACTTGATCCGGCCATCCATCAATCTTGATCAACGCGTTTTATGAAAGGGATGGATCACCGGGTCATCGGCTGCGACGCTAACGCGTCGCGCCTCGCCCGGTGATGACGGTTGGGGTTCCCCTCCCACCTGAACCCACACCCTTAATCCGCACTTAACGGCGCCTTAAACCCCTCGTTCTACCGTGCCGGCTGGTTCGCGTGGGTACGGCTGTCGATGGCGTCAGGCAAAAAGAAAAGCGGACCCCGCAAGGAGCCGACCTTCGGGCTCGGCGCTAAGCTGTCCGACCTGCGGCTCGGCCCGCAGGACCGTGTCACCGTCGCGCAGGACGAGGCGCGGGAGAAGCCGAAGCCATCGGCGCGCAAATCGCCGAAGGCCCGCAAAGGCGGGCTGCGGCGCGGCATCCGGCGGCTGGTCTATTGGACGGCCGTCCTCGGCATTTGGGCTGCGATCGCGGTGGTCGGCATCGTGATTTATGTCGGCGCGCATCTGCCGCCGATCCAGTCGCTCGAGATTCCCAAAAAACCGCCGACCATTCAGATCGTCGGCTTCGACGGCACCACGTTGGCGATGCGCGGCGAGCAGGCCGGGGCCAATGTCGCGCTCAAGGATCTGCCGCCGCATCTGCCGAAGGCGTTCATCGCCATCGAGGACCGTCGTTTTTATTCGCATTGGGGCGTCGATCCGATCGGCATCGCCCGCGCCGCCGTCACCAACGTGATGCATCGCGGCGTCTCGCAGGGCGGCTCGACGCTGACGCAGCAGCTTGCCAAGAACCTGTTCCTCTCCGAGGAGCGCACGCTAAAGCGCAAGCTCCAGGAGATCGAACTGGCGCTCTGGCTGGAGCGCAAACACACCAAGGCCGAGATACTCGAACTCTATCTCAACCGGGTTTATTTCGGCTCCGGCGCATACGGCGTCGAAGCCGCCGCGCAACGCTATTTCGGCAAATCCGCGAAGAGTGTCACGCTTGCCGAGGCCGCGATGCTGGCGGGCCTCGTGAAGTCGCCGTCGCGGCTTGCGCCCAACCGCAATCCCGAGGGCGCGGAAAAGCGCGCGCAGATCGTGCTCGCCGCGATGGCGGACGCGGAGTTCATCACGCACCAGCAAGCGCAGACCACGATCGCCAAACCGTCCTACGCGGTGAAGCCGGTCGGTGCCGGCACGGTCAATTACGTGGCGGACTGGATCGGCGAAGTGCTCGACGATCTCGTCGGCCAGATCGACCAGAGCATCGTGGTCGAAACATCCATCGACCCCAAACTTCAAAGCGTCGCCGAAACCGCCGTGATCGACGATCTCGCGGCGAATAGCGTGAAGTTCAATGTCAGCCAGGGCGCATTGGTGGCGATGACGCCGGACGGTTGGGTCCGCGCGATGGTTGGCGGCCGCAATTACGCCGAGAGCCAGTACAATCGCGCGGTCACCGCAAAACGCCAGCCGGGCTCCGCGTTCAAGCCGTTCGTGTATCTGACCGCGCTCGAAGCCGGCATGACGCCGGACACTATCCGGCAGGATGCGCCGCTCGACGTCAAAGGCTGGAAGCCCGAGAATTACACCCACGAATATTTCGGCGCGGTCACACTGACGCAGGCCCTGTCGATGTCGCTGAACACGGTTGCCGTCAGGCTCGGCCTCGAAGTCGGCGCCAAGAACGTCGTGCGAACCGCACATCGGCTCGGCATCGCGTCCAAGCTCGACGCCAACGCCTCGATCGCGCTCGGCACGTCCGAAGTCTCGTTGACCGAATTGGTCGGCGCCTATGCGCCCTTCGCCAACGGCGGAACGGGCGCGACGCCGCGCGTCGTGATGCGGATCAAAACCGTCGCGGGCAAGGTGTTGTATGCGCGGCCGACCGATCAACCTGCGCAGGTGATCGACGCGCGCACGGTCTCCATGATGAACACGATGATGCAGGAGACGCTGCTGTCCGGCACCGCGCGCAAGGCGGAAATTCCAGGCTGGCCGGCGGCGGGCAAGACCGGCACCAGCCAGGATTTCCGCGATGCCTGGTTCATCGGCTACACCGCAAATCTCGTTACCGGCGTCTGGCTCGGCAATGACGACAATTCGCCGACCAGGAAGGCAACCGGCGGCGGCCTGCCGGTGGAAGTGTGGA
>JANMAN010000235.1:0-2552 GCA_031359885.1 Tardiphaga sp.
ATTGCGAGCCAGGATCACATCGGCCTGTTGGTCAATGTGGTCCTGAGCGAAGCAATCCAGCTATAAAAAGACTGGATTGCTTCGTCGCCAACTGTCCTCAAAAACGAGGTCGTGGCGTCTCGCAATGACGACGGAGCCTCATCCCAACCCGAATCCCCGCGCCACATTGTAGGTGACGAGGCTCGCGACATAGGCCAGCGCGAACATATAAAGGAACGTCACCACCATCCACTTGGTGCTGCCGGTCTCGCGGCGGATCACCGCCAGCGTCGAGGCGCATTGCGGTGCGAACACGAACCACGCCAGCAAAGACAACGCGGTCGCGAGGCTCCATTTGTCGGCGAGCACCTGGCCGATCTGCGCGGCCGCTTCCTTGCCGCCTTCGATCGCATAGACGGTCCCGAGTGCGGCCACCGCGACCTCGCGCGCGGCCATGCCGGGGATCAACGCGACCGCGATCTGCCAGTTGAAGCCAAGCGGCGCCAACGCCGGTTCGAGGAAACGGCCGATCGTCGCCGCGAGGCTGTAATTGATCGCCGGGCCTTCCGCGCCTGCCGGGGGCTGCGGGAACGAGGCAAGAAACCAAATCAGCACCATCATCGACAGGATCGTGGTGCCGGCGCGATGCAGAAACATCTTCACGCGCGTATAGATGCCGATCGCGATGCTTTTCAGTTGCGGCACTTTATAGTCGGGCAACTCCAACATGAAAGGCGCGGGCTGGTAGTCGCGCCACAGGAAGAACTTGACGACGAACGACACGCCGAGCGCGCTGGCGATGCCGGCGACGTAAAGCCCGAACATCACCAGCCCCTGAAGATTGACGAAGCCCCAGACATCCCGCGCCGGAATGAATGCGGAGATCACCAGCGTATAGACCGGGATGCGCGCCGAGCAGGTCATCAGCGGCGCGATCAGGATCGTGGTCAGGCGGTCGCGGCGGTTGTCGATCACGCGCGTCGCCATGATGCCGGGGATGGCGCAGGCGAAACTCGACAGCAACGGAATGAAGGCGCGGCCATGTAACCCTGCGCCGCCCATGATGCGATCCATTAGGAACGCGGCACGCGCCATGTAGCCGAAATCTTCCAGCAACAGAATGAACAAGAAGATGATCGTGATCTGCGGCAGGAACACGACGACGCTGCCGACGCCGGCGATCAAGCCGTTCTGCAAGAAGCTCTGCATCAGGCCATCGGGCAGCGTGTCATGGACGATCTGACCGAGTGCTGCGAACGTCGCCGAGAGCAATTCCATGACCGGCGTCGCCCAACTGAACACCGCCTGAAACATCAAAAACAAAATCAATGCGAGCACGACGAGCCCGGCGACCGGATGCAGCAGGACGCGATCGACGCGCGTCGTCAGCGTGTCCGGCTTCGCCGGCATCGTCACGGTGTCCCGGATGACGCGGTCGGCCTCGCGTTGCGCGGCTTTCAATTCGCTCAGCGTCCATGGCGACCAGCCGTCCGCTGTGACGGGATGCGTTATGCGCGCGGCGATTTCGTCTGTCAGCTTCAACAGATCGGCGATGCCGCTTTTACGCACGGCAACCGAGGTGACGACGGGCACGCCGAGCGCGGCCGACAATTTGTCGAGATCGACGCCGACGCCGCGGCGCTGCGCGATGTCGAACATGTTCAGCACGACGATCAGCGGGCGGCCGGTCCGCTTTAATTCCAGCACGAGCCGGAACGTCAGCCGCAGATTGGTGGCATCGGCGACGCACAGCACCAGATCGGGCACGGCCTCGTTGCGAAAACGACCGAGCACGACGTCGCGCGTGATCTCTTCGTCGGGGCTGCGGCCGCGCAACGAATAGGTGCCGGGCAAATCGATCAGCGCGACCTGACGGCCGGCGGGCGTGACGAAGGAGCCTGTCTTGCGCTCGACGGTGACGCCCGCGTAGTTGGCGACCTTCTGCCGGCTGCCGGTCAGCGCATTGAACAGCGAGGTCTTGCCGCTGTTCGGGGCGCCGACCAACGCGATATGAAACGGGCCGTCGAGCGACGCATCGCTCATTGCACCACGACGGCGAGCGCCTCGCGCCGCCGCAGCGCCATCGTTACATTGTCGATCCGCACCGCGATCGGGTCGCGCGCGATCGCGCCCTCGTGCAGAATTTCGACCCGCGCGCCCTCGGTGAAGCCCATCTCGACAAGCTTGCGTTCGAGGTCTTCCGACGCCGACCCGTCGGGGCCGGATTTCAGGGCCTTGATCGTGCCGGTGAAACCGCGTGCGGCATGGCCGAGCAGCAATTCGATGGGGGTGGAAGTATCGGACATGGCGCTGTTGTTGTGCAGCGGTCATGAGAGATCAAGCAGAACCCGCTTTGGCAGATTAGAACGCATAAAATCTGACGCGGCCGTGATCGGACGACGCTAAAGGTTTGCCGATCAGCCCTTACGCCCCGATGCCCTCGTCCGCATAGGGCGCGAGCACGTCCAGCAGATCGCGACCGCGCGCCGGCGGCCGCACCACCAGCGCGCGGTTGGCGACTTCGTCCAGATGCACATGCATCAGGGCCATCGCCGCGTCGGCATCGCCGCGCT
>JANMAN010000248.1:0-2934 GCA_031359885.1 Tardiphaga sp.
CGCCGCACCGCCTGCGACGCGATGGTCTGCTGCATGTCGGCCTCCGAGGTCGTCAAGCTCACGCGCGTCGGCAAGTTCGATATGTCGGTCGAAGCGCTCGGCGCGATCTCCTGGCTGAAGAAGCTGCGCGGCAAGAAGGACGGCAAGCCCGCCGGCGGCAAGGGCGAGATGACGATGCTGCGCCGGCTGCCTAAGCTGCTGCGCTTCATCCCCGGCACCGCGCAGGACATGCGCGCTTATTTCCTGACGCTGCAATACTGGCTCGCGGGCTCCGAGGCCAACATCGCCAACATGGTGCGCCTGCTGGTCGATCGTTACGCCGACGGCGAGCGCAAAGCGCTGCGCGGCGTTGCCAAGGCGGCGGCTCCGGTCGATTACGCCGACATCGGCGTCTATCACCCGCGCGCCAAAAACCGCATCGTCGAAACCTGCGACGCGCTCCCCAACGCGGCCGGCACTCACGGCACGGTCGGGCTGTTGCTGCTGCGCTCTTATTTGCTGGCCGGCAACACCGGCCATTATGACGGCGTCATCAAAGCCTTCGAGGCCAAGGGTCTGCGCGTCGTTCCGGCTTTCGCCAGCGGCCTCGATCAGCGCCCGGCGATCGAGCGCTTCTTCATGAAGGACGGTCGCGCCAGCGTCGATGCCGTCGTGTCGCTTACCGGCTTCTCGCTGGTCGGCGGCCCCGCTTACAACGACGCGAAGGCGGCCGAGGACATTCTCGCCACGCTCGACGTGCCGTATCTGGCGGCGCATCCGGTCGAATTCCAGACCCTCGAACAATGGGGCGCATCGGATCGCGGTCTGATGCCGGTGGAATCGACCATCATGGTCGCGATCCCCGAACTCGACGGCGCGGCCGGTCCTGTCGTGTACGGCGGCCGTTCGGACGGCGCCGGCGAAGCTTGCACCGGCTGCGATCGGCATTGCGTGTTCTCGACGACTCAAGTCGGCGGCGACATGCATGTCTGCATCGAGCGCGCCGAGATGCTGGCGTCGCGCACCGTGCGCCTCGTCGCGATGCGCCGCGCGGCGCGCCGCGATCGCAAGGTCGCGATCGTGTTGTTTAACTTTCCGCCGAATGCCGGCAACACCGGCACCGCCGCGTTCCTGTCGGTGTTCGAGTCGCTGCATCGCACGCTGACCGCGATGAAGCGCGAAGGCTACGTCGTCGATGTGCCCGTCGACGTCGATACGCTGCGCGAGCGCATCGTCACCGGCAACGCGCCGCGCTTCGGGGCCGACGCCAACGTCCACACCCGCATTGCCGCTGGCGATCATGTCCGTCGCGAGACCTGGCTGCGCGAGATCGAAGCGCAATGGGGTCCGGCTCCCGGCAAACAACAGAGCGACGGCAGCTCGATCTTCCTGCTGGGCGAGCGCTTCGGCAATGTCTTCGTCGGCATTCAGCCGGCCTTCGGCTACGAAGGCGATCCGATGCGGCTATTGTTCGAGAAGGGTTTCGCGCCGACGCATGCGTTCTCGGCGTTCTATCGCTGGCTGCGCGAAGACTTCGGCGCCAACGCCGTGCTGCATTTCGGCACCCATGGTGCGCTCGAATTCATGCCTGGCAAGCAGTCGGGATTGTCGGCCTCGTGCTGGCCGGACCGCATGATCGGCGATCTTCCGAACATCTACCTCTATGCGTCGAACAACCCGTCCGAAGGCACCATCGCGAAGCGCCGCTCGGCGGCGACGCTGATTTCGTATCTGACGCCGCCGGTCGCGCATGCGGGCCTCTACAAAGGCCTCGTCGAACTGAAATCCTCGATCGATCGCTGGCGCGCGCTCGCGCCGGACGATGCGTCCGAGCAGGGCGATCTCGCCGCGTTGATCCAGGCGCAGGCGAGCGCCCTCGATCTCGCGCCGGCCGAACCCGCTTTCGCGAACGCCCGCGCCGAGATCGCGCGGCTCGGCGATGCGGTGCTCGAACTCGAATACACGCTGATCCCGCACGGCCTGCATGTCGTCGGCGAAGACCCGTCGATCGATCAGCGCGTCGACATGCTGCAATCGATTGCCGATGCGTCGTTCGGCGCGAAGCCCGACAAATCGCTGCTCGAAGCGATCGTGCGCGGCGAGACGCCTGCGGTCGCGGACGACGCGACTGGCACGATGGTCGCGAGTCTCGCGGCCACCGACAAGCTGCTCGCCCGCGATAGCGAAATCCCGGCGCTCATGCATGCGCTCGACGGCGGCTTCGTGCGGCCGGCACCGGGCGGCGACGTGTTGCGCACGCCGGGCATCTTGCCGACCGGTCGCAATCTGCACGGCTTCGATCCGTTCCGCATTCCGTCCGCCTACGCGGTGCAGGACGGCGCCAAGCAAGCCCAGCGCTTGATCGACAAGCACATCGAGGGCGGCCACGCGCTGCCGGAATCGGTCGCGATCGTGCTCTGGGGCACCGACAATCTCAAAAACGAAGGCGCACCGATCGCGCAGGCATTGGCGCTGCTCGGCGCGCGCCCGCGCTTCGACGGCTACGGCCGCCTGACCGGCGCGGAGTTGGTGCCGCTGGCCGAGTTGGCACGGCCGCGCATCGACGTCATCGTCACGATGTCCGGCATCTTCCGCGACTTGCTGCCGTTGCAGATCAAGCTGCTCGCCGAGGCCTGCTTCCTTGCGGCGTCCGCCGACGAGCCGGCCGAGTTGAATTTTGTCCGCAAGCACGCGCTGGCCTATCAGGCGCAACATGGCTGCGACATGGAAACCGCGTCGCTGCGCGTGTTCGGCAATGCCGACGGCGCATACGGCTCCAACGTCAACCACCTCGTCGAAAACGGCCGTTGGGACGACGAGGACGAACTCGCCGAGACCTATACGCGCCGCAAGAGCTTCGCCTACGGCCGCAAGGGCAGCCGGTGCAGCAGACCGCGCTGCTCAAGAGCGCGCTGGCGGATGTCGATCTGGCCTATCAGAATCTCGACTCGGTCG
>JANMAN010000260.1:0-3956 GCA_031359885.1 Tardiphaga sp.
GTTACACCCGGAGCCAAACCATGAGACGCCTACGCCGGATCAAAATTCTCGCCACGCTCGGACCCGCCTCATCGACCAGCACGATGATCCGCAAACTGTTCGAGGCCGGTGCGGACGTCTTCCGGATCAATATGAGCCATACGTCGCACGACACGATGCGTGAGCTGGTGAAAACCATCCGCGGCGTGGAGGGCAGCTATGGCCGCCCGATCGGCATTCTGGTCGATCTTCAGGGACCGAAGCTGCGCCTCGGCTCGTTCGCCGAAGGTGCCGTTCAGCTCCAGAACGGGGAGAGCTTCACGCTCGATAGCGACAAGACGCCCGGCGACGGGACCCGCGTGTACCTGCCGCATCCGGAAATTCTGGCGGCACTGCGGCCCGGACACGCGCTGTTGCTCGATGACGGCAAGGTGCGGCTGATCGCGGAGGATTGCACGCCCGATCGCGCGATCACGCGCGTCGTCATCGGCGGCCGAATGTCGGACCGCAAAGGCGTCTCGTTGCCCGATACCGATTTGCCGGTATCTGCAATGACGCCGAAGGATCGCGCCGACCTCGAAGCCGCCATCGTAACCGGTATCGATTGGGTGGCGCTGTCGTTCGTGCAGCGGGCCGAGGACGTCGTCGAAGCCAAGAAGCTCATTCGCGGCCGTGCATCGGTGATGGCCAAGATCGAGAAGCCGCAGGCGATCGATCGCCTTGCTGAAATTCTCGAAGTTGCCGACGCGCTGATGGTCGCGCGTGGCGATCTTGGCGTCGAATTGCCGCTGGAACGCGTGCCGTCTTTACAGAAACAAATGACGCGCATGGCGCGCAAAGCCGGCAAGCCGGTCGTCGTGGCGACGCAAATGCTGGAATCGATGATCACGAGCCCGGTGCCGACCCGCGCCGAAGTCTCGGACGTCGCCACCGCTGTTTACGAAGGTGCGGACGCGATCATGCTGTCGGCAGAATCCGCTGCCGGAAAGTTTCCGATCGAAGCGGTTTCGACGATGAACCGCATCGGCGAGGAGGTCGAGCGCGACCCGATTTATCGCAGCGTGTTGACCGCGCAACGGCCGCAGCCTGAAGCGACCGTCGGCGACGCCATCGCGGACGCCGCGCGGCAAATTGCCGAAACGTTGGAATTGTCCGCGATCATCTGCTGGACATCGTCGGGTTCGACGGCGATCCGCGTTGCACGCGAGCGACCGAAGCCGCCAGTGGTCGCGATCACGCCGAACATCGAGACCGGACGCATGCTTGCCGTGGTGTGGGGCGTGCATTGCGTGGTCGCAGAAGATGCCCACGACCTGGACGACATGGTGGACCGCGCGAGTTCGATCGCGTTCCGCGACGGCTTCGCGAAGGCCGGACAACGCGTCATCGTTGTTGCCGGCGTACCGCTCGGCTCGCCGGGCGCAACCAATATGGTCCGTATCGCAAACGTCGCTGCGGATCAGAATTAGTTGCTCGTCACAGGATGCGTGCGCCGCGGGTAACGGCCTATTGCGCAGCCTGCGCCGCGACTGGCTTTAACCCTGCGATCATCGTCTCGATTTCGCGGATGACCAGATCGGGAGCTGCGGTCTGCACCATATGGCCGACGCCGGGCAGCATGATGAGCTTGGCGCCCGGCACAGCTTTCACGAACGGCTTTGCATGGATATCCGGATAAACCGTGTTGTCGGCATCACCGGCGATGACCGTCACCGGCACTTTGATGCCAGGATAACGCGGCGCCTGTTCGGCAATTGCCGGCTTCAGCGTAATCAAGTCCCACGCATTCGCCAAAAATGCATGAGGCCGCAGCACCAGTGGGATCGCGGCGTCTTTGACATAATTGTCCGGCATGGTCTGCGGCGCGAACACGCCGCGCGCGCCGGGCTCCGTCAGGAATAATCCGAGCGGCAGCGTGATCGTATAGGCCAGTAGCGGCCCGATCACCGGCGTCGTGATGACGCGATTGTAGTCGCCGACGCCGCCAGGCCACGGATAGGCGACAGGTGCCAGCATCACCAGACCCGCGACACGTTGCGGATAATTGAGCGGCATCAGCGCACCGAGTCCGCCGGCGAGCGAATGCACGACGACAATGGCATTGTTGATACCGAGTTGACCGAGCGCCTCGTCGATCTGTTTTGCTTGCACCGACGGTAGCGAGTCGCGCGCATTGTCGCGCGTGCTCCAGCCATGACCGGGGCGATCGATTAAAACGACGCGATGATCTTTCGCGAGACGATCGCCGAGCGGGACGCGCATGCTGCCAAGGTTCGACGTGGCGCCATGGATCAGAACTATTGCAGGCCCTTTCGCATCGCGCGGCCCGATGTCGAGCACGTTGAGTTTCGCGCCTGCGACCTCGATCGGCGCGCCCTGCGCCGGATACATCCGCTGCAAAACGAATACGCCGATCTGCGTCAGCAGCGCCAATCCGGCCAGCGCGGCCACCACAATCACGACGATCATTCTGGAAATCCGAAAAGTTTTAATCACGAGCAAACTACGCAACACCAGCAAGAGGGTTTCGAGATCCGGCCACGGGCGTGATGACGAGCCGCTCGTGTGTTGTGCGGTTGTCCCCGTAATCCCCAGCTATTGGACGGAACGGCCAAGCGTCATCGTCTCTTAACAGTCGAAGGTCAAAAGGACGAAACGGAGACTTCTTCAATGGCTGAATATTCAGATGTCGATGGCTGCATCGACGATATCGTCGCCTCGTGCAACGGCGATCTGCGCGGCGCCTTGAAAGCGCTGATGCTGGTCAATGAGCAGCTCGAGCGTGAGTTGCAACGCGTTGCAGATCTGGTGGCGCGCCCTGCAACGCAATCGCTCGGCACCGCGCTTCACTGATCAGCGGCTTGCCGTTTCGTCGCTGCGCGGGCACGCCGAAATCTCCCGACGCGCCAGTCGAGCGTCGTCGTACGACTTGTACGGACCGTTGCCGAACCATAGCGGCCCCTCAGGGCTGACGACCGGATGTTGCGAAACGATATCGCAGGAATTCGTCACCGAGTTGCCAACCACCCAATACAAGCCGTTCGTCGACGCCAGCCCGCTTGTCGTCGCAATCGCGAGCGCCGATGCCGCCAAAACCAGACTCAACCGATAATTCGTCATGGCCAATGCCTCCAGCATGACAACAGGGCAGAGGCTCACCGGGTTCCGGATGGTCCGATGGGAAGGCGGCCTTAGTTAACCGGCCAATATCTCAAATGTCTCGGCCCTCGACCTTTTCGGTCAGCGACTTGACCAGATCGGGAAGCTTTTCGAGATACGGATTGATCGCCAGCGCCTTGCGAAATGCATCAAGCGCACGCTTTTCATCGCCCAGTTCCTGCATAATCATGCCGAGCCCGGCCAGCGCCCCGAAATGGCGTGGCTCGCGCACGAGAACCTGTTCGATGTCCGAGATCGATCGGGTGTAGTCGTTCTGCAAATAATACAGCGTCGCCCGTCTGTTCCACGCTTCGACGTAATCCGGCTTCAGCTTGACCACGGCATCGAGCAATTGCAGCGCGACATCCATGTTTTTGGCGTCCATCGCCGTCTTGGCGCGCAGCATCAGGAGGGCCGCGGTGTCGCTGCGCGTCTGAGTCCACAGCGCCCAAATCTGGCCTTCGACATGCTTGGCGCTAGCTTCGTCGGGCGCGGCTTTCAACGCGCCGAATAAAAAATCCAGCCCTTTACGCTCGGTGCGGGGCTTCTGCGGCTTTTTCGATTCGGTTGCGGATTTGTCGATCTGCTTGGGGGCGGTGCGCTCTTGGGCCTGCACGCCAGCGCTGAACGCCAACGAAGCCGCAACCATCGATCCGAACGCTAGAGTGCGAAATCCGATATGAGCCATTCGCATAGTCTAGACGCGGAATTGCGTCCTGCAAAGCGTAGGCATCGTCACACAGTGGTGAGTACTAAAGACTTCACGCCGTCAGGCGTGCGCATCAACCCTGGCGAGCCTTGAAGCGGCGCTGCACCTT
>JANMAN010000306.1:0-4891 GCA_031359885.1 Tardiphaga sp.
GCCCGGCGTTGAGGCCGGGCCACGACGGCCCATCAAGCAAGCATCCAAATCAAACAAGTGTCTTGGTGAAGCCTTCGACAACCGCCTTCAGCTTGCCCGCGGTGTCGTCGCTGAGATCGCGGCTTTCGCGGATGCTGTTGAGGATTTCGATATTCTTGCCACGCAGCAGCGACAGCAGGCCGTCTTCGAACGCGCGCACCTTGCTGAGCGGGAGCGCATCGAGATAGCCGTTGGTGCCGGCCCAGATCACGCAGACCTGCTCTTCCATCTTCAGCGGCGAGAACTGCGGCTGCTTCAGGAGTTCGGTCAGACGCGAACCACGATTGAGCAGGCGCTGGGTCGAGGCGTCGAGGTCGGAGCCGAACTGCGCGAACGCCGCCATTTCGCGGTACTGCGCCAGCTCGCCCTTGATCTTGCCGGCGACTTTCTTCATCGCCTTGGTCTGCGCCGACGATCCGACGCGCGACACCGACAGACCGACGTTCACCGCGGGACGGATGCCCTGGAAGAACAGGTCGGTTTCCAGGAAGATCTGGCCGTCGGTAATCGAAATCACGTTGGTCGGAATGTAGGCCGACACGTCGTTGGCCTGGGTTTCAATAATCGGCAACGCGGTCAGAGAACCCGACCCCTGGTCCTTGTTGAGCTTGGCGGCGCGCTCGAGCAGGCGGGAATGCAGGTAGAACACGTCGCCCGGATAGGCTTCGCGGCCCGGCGGACGGCGCAGCAGCAGCGACATCTGACGATAGGCGACGGCCTGCTTGGAAAGATCGTCATAGATGATGACGGCGTGCATGCCGTTGTCTCGGAAATATTCGCCCATGGTGCAGGCGGTGAACGGCGCGATGTACTGCATCGGCGCCGGATCGGACGCGGTGGCGGCGACGATGATCGAATATTCCAGCGCGCCCTGTTCTTCGAGCACCTTCACGAACTGCGCGACGGTCGAACGTTTCTGGCCGATCGCGACGTAGACGCAATACAGCTTCTTGCCTTCGTCGGGCTGCGCGTTCAGCGGCTTCTGGTTCAGGATCGTGTCGAGCGCAATCGCGGTCTTGCCGGTCTGACGATCGCCGATGATCAATTCGCGCTGGCCGCGGCCGACCGGGATCAATGCGTCGATCGCCTTGAGGCCTGTTGCCATCGGCTCGTTGACCGACTTGCGCGGAATGATGCCGGGCGCTTTGACGTCGACACGCATGCGTTTGTCGGACTGGATCGGGCCCTTGCCGTCGATCGGATTGCCAAGCGCGTCGACGACGCGGCCGAGCAGCCCCTTACCCACCGGCGTGTCCACGATCGCGCGGGTGCGCTTGACGGTCTGACCTTCTTTGATCTCGCGGTCGGCGCCGAAGATGACGATGCCGACGTTGTCTGTTTCGAGGTTCAGCGCCATGCCGCGAGTGCCGTTTTCGAACTCGACCATTTCGCCTGCCTGGACGTTGTCGAGGCCGTAGACGCGGGCGATGCCGTCGCCGACGCTCAACACCTGTCCCACTTCGGTGACTTCAGCCTCTTGACCGAAATTTTTGATCTGGTCCTTGAGGATCGCGGAAATTTCCGCGGCGCGGATGTCCATCAGCCTGCCTCTTTCATCGCGTGCTTGATCGAGTTGAGTTTGGTGCGAAGCGAACTGTCCACCATGCGGCTGCCGAGCTTGACGACAAGCCCGCCGATAATGGACGGATCGACCTTCACGTTGAGCGCAACGTCCTTGCCCGTCACTGATTTCAGCGCGGACTTGAGGGCGTCGAGATTCTTGTCGCTGAGCGCTTCGGCGACGGTGACGTCGGCCGTGGCCTCACCCTTGAACTTCGCGACCAACGCGCCGTAAGCGCGGATCACATCGGTCACGGCGAATAGCCGGCGATTGGCGGTGAGAACTTTCAAGAAATTCGCGGCGATCCCGGAAATCTCGGCCTTGTCGAGAACGGCGGCAAGCGCCTTGCCCTGCATGTCGGTCGAGAACACCGGACTTTTAACGAGCCTCAGCAAGTCCGGGCTGCCATCCAGCATAGCACTGAACCGCCCCAGATCCGCCTTTACCGCATCGACGGCTTTTTCGTCGCGCGCAAGCTCGAACAGGGCCGTTGCATAACGGCCGGACACTCCAGAAACCGACGGATCTTCTGCTGCCACCACTGCGCTCTTTAATCTGTCAAATCCGCAAGGGGGAAACCGTCGCTGTAGCGACGCAAGCCCTTGGAATTCAAGCGGGACTTCGATTTCGACGTCACGCCGGTCAAACCCGGCTCGTCAAAATCGCGGTCTTGCTAACATGGCCTGCGCGGAGGTGCAACATGATGACAGGCGCGGCGCTGCTCTGTCGCAGACGTCAAAATAGACCCTGAGCTGGGATTAGCTCCTGCGAGATCGGACGCGACAATTCCAGAATTTCAAAAAACTGATCAGGGCAGGTCGCTTGTATTTACTTGACGAATGCTAGCCATGCAGACGATCAACTGTATACATCTGTTGAATCAAGTATTCGTATGTATTCATAATCGTTAACGAAACGTTAACGCGGACTGACAGCCTATTCCAACCTACATCACAAGATATTTCAACGGTCATCGGAACGATTTGATTGCCGCTTTTACGCCGCATTGGGTCGTCAACGGTGCGCCTGCATCACGGGACGGGGGTTCCACTGTCACAGGCGTGGCATATACTGTTTGAGGGACGATTGAGTATGTTCAATAACGAAATTTCGACGCGCGGGATGTTCAAGCCGGTGCGCATGGCGATTGCTTTGATCGCCGCGATTGTTGTGTTCGGGGGAAGCCTGACCGAAGCCTCGGCAAAATTACGACACCACCACCGCCACAAGCATCACCACCATCACAGCCACAAGCATCACCATCATCACAAGCATCACGGCCATCGTCACCACAGCCATAGGGCTGGCAGCGACTGGATGAATGCCAATGCGTCCCTCCCGGCCTCGACCGGCGGCGGCGGCTTCTCCGGCATGGCGTCCTATTACGGCAGCGAATCCGGCAATCGCACCGCGTCCGGTGCGCGCTTCAATCCCGGCGGCTTGACTGCCGCTCATCGCAGCCTGCCGTTCGGCACCAAATTGCGCGTCAGCCATGGCGGCCGCAGCGTCGTCGTCACCGTCAACGACCGCGGGCCGTTCATCCGCGGCCGCGTGCTCGATCTCTCGCGGGGGGCAGCCAGCGCCATCGGCCTGACCAGCCGTGGCGTCGGCCGCATCGTCGCCGAGCGAATCTGATCGACCCGCAAAGCGCCTTTCATAAGCGTTGCGTTCACTAAAAGAGCCTGCCGTCGCACCCGCGACGGCAGGCTTGTTTTGCGGGTTGGCGAATCGATTTCGTGAATTCCGCTAGAGAAAGCTCTGAGGATCGACGTCCACTTCGAGCTTGAGATTGCCTTTGGTCTTTGGCGCGATCGCCATCCAATCGCGCAAGTAGCCGGACAGGTCGGAGCCGCGCGCGGATTTCACCAGCAGCCGAAATCGATAGCGCCCTTTGATGACCGCAAGAGGCGCTTCGGCCGGACCGAGCACTTTGACGCGCTCGTCGAGAGGTGCCGCGCCCGCCAGCTTGCGTGCGAACCCTTCCGCCGTGGGCCGATCTCCCGCTGAAATAATCAGGCTCGCGAGCCGTCCGAACGGCGGATAGCCGGCGCGTTCGCGCGCTGCGATCTCGCTGTCGTAGAAGGCTTCGCGGTCGCATGCGATCAGCGCCTTCATGACCGGGTGCTCGGGCTGATGCGTTTGCAGATAGCCGACGCCGCGGCCCTGCTCGCGTCCGGCGCGGCCGATCACCTGGTTCAAAAGTTGAAACGTGCGCTCAGCCGCGCGAGGGTCGCCGTTGCCCAAACCTAAATCCGCATCGATGACGCCGACGAGATTGAGGCGCGGAAAATTATGCCCCTTGGCGACAAGCTGCGTGCCGATGATCACATCGACACGACCCTCGGCGATCTCGTTCAGTTCGCCGCGCATCGCTTCGATCGAGGTGATGAGGTCGCTCGACAGCACCATCGTCCGCGCACCGGGGAACAGAGCCACGGCCTCTTCCTGCAAACGCTCGACGCCAGGCCCGACCGCGACCAGCGATTCCTCAAGCCCGCAATGCGGGCACAGATGCGGGCGCGGAATCGAGAAGCCGCAATGATGGCAGACGAGGCGATTGCGAAAGCGGTGATCGACCAGCCACGCATCGCAGATGTTGCAAGAGAAACGATGCCCGCAGCCACGACACAGTGTCAGCGGTGCATAGCCACGGCGATTCAGAAACAGCAGCGCCTGCTCTTTTCGCTCGATCGCGATCTGGATGTTTTTGGCGAGGCGCGGCGAAATGAAACGCCCGCGCATCGGGCCTTCGCGGCGCAGGTCGATGGCCTCGATGTGCGGCATATGCTGGCCGCCGAACCGCGACGGCAGTGCCACGCGCTGGTAGCGGCCTTTGCGCGCGTTCACTTCGGATTCGACCGAAGGCGTCGCCGAAGCAAGAATCACCGGGATTTTTGCAATGCTCGCGCGCACCACCGCCATGTCGCGCGCATGATAGTGCGCGCCCTCGTCCTGCTTGTAGGCCTGGTCGTGTTCCTCATCGACGATGATGAGCCCTAATTTGGCATAGGGCAGAAATAGCGCCGAGCGCGCGCCGACGATCACCTGCGCCGCGCCCGCCGCGACTGCCGCCCAATTGCGCGCGCGGGTGCGGGGCGTCAGCTCGGAATGCCATTCGAGCGGCCGGACGCCGAACCTGAGAGCGAAGCGGTCGAGGAATTGTCCCGTCAGCGCGATCTCCGGCATCAGGATCAGCACCTGTTCGCCGCGCTTGATGATCTCGGCGACCGCCTCAAAATAGACTTCGGTCTTTCCCGAACCCGTGACGCCGTCGAGCAGCGCGACCTTGAA
>JANMAN010000316.1:0-3215 GCA_031359885.1 Tardiphaga sp.
GGACTACGCGACCACCGGCGACGGTTTCGTCTCGGCGCTGCAAGTGCTCGCAGTGGTCAAGAAGCTCGACCGGCCGGTGTCGGAGGTCTGCCACAAATTCGAGCCGATGCCGCAGATCTTGAAGAACTTCCGCTATCGCAGCGGCAAGCCGCTTGACAACAGCGCCGTGAAATCCGCAATCTCGGCGGCGGAGCAGCGCCTCAACGGCCACGGCCGGCTGCTGGTGCGCTCGTCCGGGACCGAGCCGGTGATCCGGGTCATGGGCGAGGGCGACGACCGAATTCTGGTCGAGGAAATCGTCGATACCATCGTCGATGCGCTGGGGCATGCGGCGGCGGCCTAACGGTCGGATATTCTTTGTAGGGTAGGCAAAGACGCTCTTGCGCCGTGCCCATCATGGCCACGGTTGGTGGGCACGGCGCACCGGACGACAAGAGGTCGCCGGGCAGCGCCTTTGCCCACCCTACACCGGGTGACGCATCGCTGCCTTTTGCGAAATCGACTAGTCGGAGTCTCCTTTGAGGCTTAGGACAGCGGCCTCAGGGAAACGTCGAGCCACGCCGTGAACAAGCCCGTAATCATCACAGAGGACGCCGTCACCGCGCCGGTGGTGGTCGATATCTCGACGCCGCTCGCGCCTGGCGACGAGCAAGGGCTCGCGCCGAGCGACGAGCAAGGGCTCGCGCCGGCATATGCGGTCATCTTCGCGATCAGCCTGTCGCATTTTCTGAACGACCTGATGCAGTCGCTGATTCCGTCGCTGTATCCGATCCTGAAAACGAACTACGCGCTCGATTTCGGCCAAATCGGCATGATCACGCTGGCGTTTCAGTTCACATCGTCGCTGTTGCAGCCGCTGGTCGGCATCTACACGGATCGCCAGCCGCGTCCCTATTCGCTGGCGATCGGCATGACCGTGACGCTTGCAGGTCTATTGCTACTCAGCGCCGCATCGACCTATCCCCTGATCCTGCTTGCCGCCGCGCTGGTCGGCACCGGCTCCGCGATTTTCCATCCGGAGTCGTCACGCATCGCGCGTTTGGCGTCGGGCGGGCGGTATGGTTTCGCGCAGTCGGTCTTTCAGGTCGGCGGCAATTTCGGCACCGCGCTCGGGCCGTTGCTTGCGGCGTTGATCGTCGTCCCGCTCGGTCAGCACAGCATCGCCGGCTTCTCGCTTGTCGCAGCCCTCGCCATCTTCATTCTGTGGCGCATCGGCCGCTGGTATAAGCCGCGCATCTTACCGCGAAAACTCGCCCGCTTGGCCGTGGCGACGCATGGCCTGTCGCCGAGGCGTGTGCAATTCGCGCTGGTCATTCTGGTGGCGATGCTGTTCTCGAAGACGTTCTATACGGCCAGCATCACCAGCTATTACACGTTCTACCTCATCGACCGGTTCGCGCTGCCGACGCAGACCGCACAGCTTTATCTCTTCATCTTCCTCGCCGCGAGTGCGTGCGGCGTCTATTTCGGCGGCCCGCTCGGCGATCGGTTCGGCCGCAAATACGTGATCTGGTTTTCGATCCTCGGCGTCTTGCCGTTCACGCTGGCCTTGCCCTATGCGAGCCTGCCGATGAGCGTGGTGTTGACCATCATCATCGGTTTCATCATCTCGTCGGCAATGCCGGCGGTGATCGTCTATGCGCAGGAATTGATGCCGCATCGCCTCGGGATGATCTCGGGGCTTTTCTTCGGCTTCGGTTTCGGTCTCGGCGGAATCGGTGCCGCGTTACTCGGCGAACTCGCGGACCTCAAAGGCATCGGCTTCGTCTATCAGGTCTGCGCGTTTCTGCCGGCGATCGGACTGCTCGCGGTGTTCCTACCCAAGCTGCCGCGCGCCGCCCGGTAAGGCGTCGGATAAAGACTTTGTTAAAGACTATGTCGCTCGCCGGTTTAAATGGAACTGGCACGCGTGGAATAATTGTCATCAAAAATCAACCTTAATAATTAGGGTTAAGCGCCGCTTAAGGATTTTCCTGCATCGTCTCGTTGTCAGTTTCTGGAGAGCGGGGCCGTCAAGGATCGCCTCGCCGTACAACGAGGACGAAGCCCATGCGTAGCGTGAATTACATATTGGCCGCAGGCGCGGCATCCCTGATGTCGACAGCGGCGCTTGCAGCCGACATGCCCTCGATCATGCCGCCGCCGCCGTATTATGCCCCCCAGCCGATCGTCGAAGATTTCGGCGGCTGGTATCTGCGCGGCGATGTCGGCTTCAGCAACAGCACGGTCAAGAACCTCGACATCCGCAATTACCAGGACGTCGGCATCACCATTCCGCGCCAGACGCTCGGCTTCGACAGCGCCGGCATCTACGGCGTCGGTCTCGGCTATCAGTTCAACGGCTGGTTCCGCGGCGACATCACCGGCCAGTTTCGCGGCAAGGCCAACTTCAAGGGCCTCGACCTCGTATCCTTCAACGGCGTGCCACTCGGTGCCGACACTTACGGCGGCAGCATGCATTCTTGGGTCGTGATGGCCAACATCTACGCCGACCTCGGCACCTGGTGGTGCATCACGCCGTTTATCGGCGCGGGCGTCGGTTATGCCAACACCACGATCTCCAACTTCACCGATCAGGGCGTGTCCTTTAACCCAACCTTCGGCACCAGCCCGACCACCGCTTACGCCGCCACCGCATCAAAGTGGAATGTGGCTTATGCCCTGCACGCCGGTCTTGCCTATAAAGTCAATCCGGGCCTAACCGTCGAACTCGCCTATAGCTATCTTAACCTTGGCGACGGCATCACCGGATCGCTCACCGACTTCCAGGGCCGCACGCGCGGTAATGCCTTCACCTTCAAAGACATCACCTCTCACGACTTGAAACTCGGCGTCCGCTGGTCGCTGGACCAGGGCACGGGCTTCGCGCCGCCGCCGCCGTTGTTGGTCCGCAAGGGCTGATCGCCCGATCCGACCTGTTAACGAAAACGGCGCGGACACGGTCCGCGCCGTTTTCTGTCGGGTGGGTGTTCGACCGAGCACCGGTCGGAGTTTGATGGCAGGGGAGGGATAAACCAACACGAAAAGGTGTCTCGAATACTGAGAGAATCCTGCGCTCGCATTAAGACCGCGACAACCTGACGATGAAAAGATGGGCGGCATCCCGCGGGGTTTCGGCCGGACACAGGTCGATCGGCGCAGTCCATTATTCGGAAGCACGACGTGAACAGAATCCGCACCTGTCAGACCGAGAGACCTTTGACCCGTATTTGCGC
>JANMAN010000338.1:0-4437 GCA_031359885.1 Tardiphaga sp.
AACTCGAACAGGCGGCGGCGCCTGTTCGATATCCGTCTGCCAAGCCCGGAGCCGGACGAGACGAAAATTCTTTATCCGGCATTAATCATATTCACGTAAACGTTAAGAGCAGTTTGTCGCGTTGCTACAGCGTCTTAAAAAAGATTTTGCGGTTTCGGGGCCGCGGCTGTTTTTGAGGAATTACGTTCATGTCTTGGCTCAACAATTTTACGATCAGCTCAAAAATCGGCCTCATCATCGCGTTGCTGGCGACCGTCGCGACGGGCGTCGTTGTGTTTGCGACAATGCACATGAACACCATGAGCACGGAATATCAGTCGCTCATCAGCCGCGTCGACACGTCGGCCGTCTCGGGCGCACGCGCCACCCGCCAAGCCGCGATCTATGTCGGCTCGGCTTTCAGATTGCTCACCGAGACGACCGACGAAGGCAACAGCCGGGTCCTGGCCCAAGCGAATGCCAGCCGCGAGGGTTATCGCGCGTTGATGGCGAGCGTGTTGAAATCCCTTCCTGAAAAGGCATCCGAGATCGAGCCCGTCATCACGCAATTCAACAAGGCGTTCGAGACCTGCCAGCCGGCATTGCTCGCCGGCGCCGCCGCCAATTCGGTCGCCGACAATCAAAAGGCCGCGGTCCGGCTCCGCGCCGAATGCGAACCCGTGATCGATCAGGCCGTCGTCTCTCAGATCAAGCTCGTCGACGGCATCATTGCCTACGCGGCCAAGAGTGCGACCAACCTTCACGACAGCGCCTTGACGGCGATCTATATGACCGTCGCAGTGCTCGGCATCGGCCTGCTCACAGCACTTGGCGTCGCGATGTTCATTGCGACCAAAGGCCTGTCGCAGCCGATCGGGCGGCTGAAGACGGTGATGGAAGCCTTCGCCAACAATGATTTGAACCATGACGTGCCCGGTGCCCACCGTGGCGACGAGTTGGGCGACATCGCAAGAACCGTCGAGGTGTTCAAGGTCAACGCCATCGAAGTCGCGCGGCTTCGCGACGCGCAGGAGGCGACCGAAGTGGCGCGCGCCGCGCAGCGCAAGGCGGACATGACGAAACTCGCCAACGATTTCGAAGGCGCGGTCGGCGAGATCATCCAGACCGTGTCGTCGGCCGCGACCGAACTCGAGGCCTCCGCGAATTCTCTGACCTCGACCGCGGCACGCACCGAAGAATTGTCCACCATGGTCGCCGCCGCTGCGGAAGAAGCCTCGACCAACGTCCAGTCGGTCGCGTCGGCCAGCGAGGAGATGTCGTCTTCGGTTAACGAGATCAGCCGCCAAGTGCAGGAGTCGGCGCGCATTGCCGGCGACGCCGTCTCGCAGGCTGAGACCACCAATGCCCGCGTCAACGAGCTGTCGGAATCGGCGAAGAAGATCGGCGACGTCGTCAAGCTGATCTCGACGATCGCCGAGCAGACGAATCTGTTGGCTTTGAATGCGACGATCGAAGCGGCGCGTGCCGGCGAAGCCGGGCGTGGTTTCGCAGTCGTGGCGTCGGAAGTGAAAGCGCTCGCCGAGCAGACCTCGAAGGCCACAGGCGAAATCGGCCATCAGATCGCGGCGATCCAGACCGCGACGGAAGGTTCGGTGGTCGCGATCCGCGAGATCGGCCAGACCATCGGCCGCATCTCGGAAATCTCGTCCACGATCGCCGCAGCCGTCGAGGAACAGGGCGCTGCGACGCAGGAGATTTCCCGCAACGTGCAGCAGGCCGCGCAGGGCACTAGCGAGGTCGCGGCCAACATCTCCGACGTGCAGCGCGGATCGAGCGAGACCGGTTCGGCTTCGTCGCAAGTGCTGTCTTCGGCGCAGTCGCTGTCGGTCGAAAGCAATCGCCTCAAGACCGAAGTGCAGAACTTCCTCGCGACGGTCCGCGCGGCGTAGTCGTTACGACGGACTGATCGACAGACATGATGGCCGGGCTGCTCGCATCCCGGCCATTCTCATATTAAAAATACGCAATCGCGCGGCCGCAGATGGCGACGCCGAGCCAGGTCGCGATCGAGACGATCGCCGCGGTGCGCGCGCCGGATGGCATTGGCGATGAGTCCTGCAATCGCTTGATCTGCGGTAGGATCACGAATTCGACCCATGCCACATTGGCAAGTCCGAGCGCGATCAACGCGGTCTTGAGCTGAAACGCGCGGTTGAGCACGACATGACTCGCCTCCGCCGTAAACAAGGCAGCACCCGTCAGAGCCAGCGCGGCGAGTGCCGCGATCGCGACGCGGCGCGCCTGTCCGATGATCCGCGCGGGCGGCGTCCCAGCGAAGCCACCGATCAATCGGACGTCCATCACCGCAATAGCCCCTGCGAAAAACGTCAGCGCGACGATGTGGCCGATGTTGGAGACCATATAGAGCCAGCGCGATTGCCGGATCGCGGCACCGATCCCCGAGGCTTCGAGCGCCACGAATATCGCGGGCGCACCCTCCGTCATCGCAGCTCGTAGGTTTTGCCGTCCACGGTGATGCGCTCGGCGCGCATCTCGTCCTTCTCGACGGTCGACGGATAACCGAACGCTGACACGGTCTTGCCGATCGCGACGACATCCTCGGTCGCGCCGCGCGCGCTCATGCGAAACGTCGGTGCAAGCGTAATCGTCCAGACCTTGCCGGCGTCGGATAGCGTGATGGTGGCGTGCGGGTTTTCGTATTTGCTGGTGGCGATCGCGCCCTGAACAGTCACCGGATTGGCGGCGTCGTAACTGCCCCAGCCATGATGCGCCAACGCGCCCGCCGTCGCGAGACAGCTTGCCGCGACGATCGCCGTCGCAACGATTTTGGTTCGCATCGGACGCCTCCTGTGATGATCGCAGTCTAACGCGCGATCGACGGATTCGTCACCGGCTACCTGACGACGCCAGAGACGAAGCCCGGCTTGCGCTGCGGCGGTTTGATGTCGTTTTTCAGGAAGCAGCGCGCATTGCGTCCGACATAGCCGGACCGCGCGTAGGTCCACGCCCGGCAGGTCTTATCGTCGGCGCAGGCAGCTTTGCAGGCGTCGTCGCCGTCGTCGTCGTTCTTGACCTCGAAGTTCCGATAATCGCCCCCGAAGCGATCGATCGATGGCTCGATCGCTTCCTTACGCGGTTCCACAACGCCAGCGCCGCGCACGCCGGTGACGCAACAGGTGTTCTGCTGGCGCGGCGGCACGCCGTTTTTCAGCCAACAGGTCGCGCCGCTGACCGGATCGCGCGGATAGACGAAGCTCCATGACCGGCAACGGCGGTCGCGCTCGCAGAGCAATGCGCATTCGTCCGGGTCGCCGTTGCTCATCTGCGCGCGGAGATAGTCGCTGCCGGGCCGGTCGAAATTGACCTGGGCCCGCGCGGCCTCCGGCGCGAGCATGACGAGGACCGCAGCGGTGAAAAAGACGGCGCAGACCAAACGGCCAAGGCGGCGAAGGCAACGGCCCATGAGCATTCGAAACGGCCTTCAGCGAATTGACGACGTCGCTTAACGCGCGACCCGCATGGTTGATGCAGGCCGCGTCATTTGATCGCCATCGACATGTACGCCAGATGAACGGAGGCCATGCGACGGGCAGCCGTCATTGCGAGCCGGTTCAAATTGGCCGCTCGCCAATTTGGACCGAGCGAAGCAATCCACTTTTTTAGAAAGGCCTGGATTGCTTCGTCGCGGGCGTTCTTCGCATGCGAAGAACCCCCTGCTCCTCGCAATGACGGCTTTTTCCGCGGCCGCCCTAAAACGCGTAGGCGTCATAGGCGGGTTCGACCGAACCGCCCCACGGGCCGTTGAACTTGTCGAGCATCTGTTCGGCCGGGGTTTTGCCGGCATCGAGGATCTCGTCGAGGGCTTGCAGGTGGCGGGTTTCGTCGCGGCCGACATGATCGATCATGCCGCGTCGCTGCAGGCCCGCATGCGCAAGGGCGACACACTCTTTCGCGATCTCGAACAGATAGCGGCCTTTGATCTTCGCCTTGAAACCGAGCCGCGGGACGTCGTCGCGCAACGCCTGCTTTTCCGCGGCCGTCCAATGTTTCGCGATGTCCCACGCCGCATCGAGGCTTTGCTCGTCGTACAGCAGCCCGACCCAGAACGCCGGCAACGCCGGCAGCCGGTCCCACTGCACGCCGTCTGCGCCGCGCATTTCGAGATATCGCTTCAGCCGCACCTCGGGGAAGATCGTCGAGAGGTGATTGGCCCAATCCGACAGCGTCGGCCGCTCGCCGGGCATGATCGTATTGTTGCCGGCGAAGAAATCGCGGAACGAGGAACCAGCGACGTCGATATATTCGTCGCCGCGTTTGACGAAATACATCGGGACGTCGAGCGCGTAATCGACCCAGCGCTCATAGCCCATGCCGTCCTCGAACGCCCACTGAATCATGCCGGCGCGCGCATTGTCGGTGTCGCGCCAGATTTCGGAGCGGAATGACAGGAATCCGTTCGGCTTGCCTTCGGTGAAA